>NZ_JAKKCR010000007.1:260271-283286 GCF_021728015.1 Vibrio sp. G-C-1
ACATCGAATCACCAATGTCGATATAACTATAAAGATTTGCTGCGGTCGTGGCGGAATTGGTAGACGCACCAGATTTAGGTTCTGGCGCCGAGAGGTGTGAGAGTTCAAGTCTCTCCGACCGCACCATCATTGAATAGAACCCAGCTTTTTAGCTGGGTTTTGTTTTATCTGGAATATGCAATTCTGCTAGCCAAGTCACCAAGTATTCTCCTCTATAACCTCACTTTTAATACGATTTTATAAGACAATGTCTGCTCCACTTTCGAATTGAGTATGACTACCTATGAAAACCCTCCCATTAACGATCGGTTGCTACACGGATACGCCAAGTAAAAGCCAAGGTGTCTATCAAACTCAGTTAGATCTAGAAACAGGAAAACTATTACCTCTAGAGCTTATTGCCGAATGTCATAACCCCTCTTTTATCACCGCGACAAAGTCTGGAATCTATACAGCATCTGAGGTTGAGCAAAAGAAACTGCCGAAACTCATTCATATACCTAATGTTGATTCACAAATCGCGTCCAACACAGGCCTTATCTCGGGAGATCACCCCTGCCACGTTGCGATAGATCCACATAATAAGTTTGCTATCACTTCCCAATACTCCTCAGGTACATTTGATATCTTTAGCTTAAGTATCAATGGCAACGTCGATAAACGACTCAAAACAATCAAAATGGTTGGCTCAGGGCCGAACAAAGAGAGACAAACTAGCCCACACGCCCATCAATGTTTGTTCTTACAAAACTCACCACAGTTTGTGACTGTCGATCTCGGCACCGATCGAATCAACTTCTATTGCTTTGACGAAGAGCAAGAAGAGTTCCTTGATGAGCCAATGCAGTCTATTAAAGCGCCCGCAGGAAATGGACCTCGTCACCTAATCTTCAACAAAGTTGAAGACAAAGCCTATGTAATCTGTGAGCTCTCTGAAACGATATTGATTTTGGAAAAGTCTTTAGGTATTTGGAATATAGTGGATGAGGTTGATGCCTTACCTAATATGGAGAAGAGAGGGACTACAGCCGCCATTAAGCTATCGCCCGATGAGCAATTCCTTTATGTGTCATGTCGACATCAATCAAGGATCAGTAACTTCAGTGTCGACTCTGAGGCTCAAAAACTGACTTTCATTGACAGCTACGACACTGAAGGAAAGTTCCCGAGAGACTTTCATATTACTGACGATGGACAATGGCTTGTCGCCGCAAACCAACACTCCAACAACATCACCTCATTCAAGCGTAACATTGAAGATGGTTCTCTGAACTATACCGGTTACTCGTTAGACCTTGATGCACCAGTTTGTGTCACTCAGCAACAATAAGCATTACAGCAAAAACAAAAAAGGAGAGCATCGGCTCTCCTTCTCTATATAAATAACCTGATCTAACCGTTTTAAAGGCCCAAGGCGTATTTCAATACTTGAGCTTTAATCGGCCCTGAACTTTCCGCTAATTTTAGTGCAGCATTGCGGACAAACTTTAGAGGGCCAATGTCATTACTGAAAGTTTTATAGAAGAAGTCCATTCCACTCTGCATCATTAAGTTGTCACTTCTTCTCATCACTTCATAGCGTCTTGCTACAGATTGATTCAATTCGCCTTTTTCATTGGTGACATCCAATAGTACTGAAACATCTTTAAAGCCCAAGTTGACGCCCTGCCCTGCTAAAGGGTTAATCGTGTGCGCTGAATCACCGACTAAAATGCAATTATTCTTCGAGTATGATTGAGCATGACGTCGTGTCAGAGGAAAAGATCCAGAATTCAATACCTTGATATCACCTAGCTCTTTAGGAAAGTTAGCAAGTACTTCATTTCGCAATTTTTCAGGGGTCATCGATGATAATTGCTTAATGCGAGATGGGGAGTCATACCAGACCAACGATCCCTGCCCGACTTCTTGACCGTCAGAGGTTAGAGAACATAATGGCAAAAATGAACGAGGACCACTTGGTAGGAATTGCTGCCAAGTAATATCTTGTTGAGGCTGCTCGGTTTCGACATTGATAAGCATGCAGTGCTGTCGGTAATCCCAAGCGGTAATACCAATCCCAGCTTGCTGACGAACGGCTGAATTCGCGCCATCAGCACCAATCACCCACTTCGCTGACAACTCAGCTCCTGATTGAAGCTTAACGATATTGGTTTCACCAAACTCAATCTCATCCAGCTTTTCTGGGCATAACAGTTCGAGATTGTCGTAGGCATCAAATTGAGACCATAATCCTAGTTGAATGAGCCTATTCTCAACGATATAGCCTAGACGGGGCAGATCCAGTGATGCAGCCTCAAATCGAGTACGACACTCTGGATGCTCCCACGTTTCTAAACGCTTGTAAGAACACACGCGCATCGCTGCGATATTTTGCCACGCACCAAGATCTTCAAGTAAATCGACCGATGCTTGAGAAATCGCAGACACACGAATATCCATCGCTTGTGACTCATCAAAAGCTTGTGGGGCAAAACCTTCGATCACCGCAACACTCAGCCCTTGCTTTGCAAAGCCGACCGCTGTTGCTGCGCCAACCATGCCGCCACCGACTACCACAATATCGTAACTGTTCATATTTTGTACTTATCAGTTTGATTCTTTGACTGTTTTTGATTGTACTTTTTCATAACTAACTTGTAACCAAAAACCTTATTCGAAAAAAGGGTTATCCCTTATGGTATATGGCGTTAACAATAATAAAAACCACTACATAAGAGATTTGTTCAGACTACTAGTCAGTCGGTTTTGAAACCAGTACAATACGCCGCTTGCCGCTAGAGCCAGTCATAAAATTGAATACCGAATTATGACAAATAATACTGGCGGATGAATAATGGGCGATTTGCTCCCTTAAATTAAACTAACGATCGAGCGAACATATAATGAGTAAGAAACTGCTAATTAAAACTTGGGGCTGTCAGATGAATGAATACGATTCATCAAAAATGGCCGACCTGCTTAACGCTGCAAATGGCTATGAGCTAACTGAAGTACCTGAGGAAGCAGACGTACTACTATTGAATACTTGTTCTATCCGCGAAAAAGCGCAAGAAAAAGTATTCCACCAGCTTGGTCGTTGGAAAACGCTTAAAGATAAAAAAGAAGGTGTGGTGATCGGTGTGGGTGGCTGTGTAGCAACTCAGGAAGGTGACCACATTCGTCAACGTGCACCATACGTAGACGTTATCTTTGGCCCACAAACATTACACCGTCTGCCAGAGATGATTAAGTCATCACTGTCTAACGAAAAGCCAGTAATGGATATCTCATTCCCTGAGATCGAAAAGTTCGATAACTTGCCGGAACCTAAAGCAGATGGCGCAACAGCCTACGTTTCTATCATGGAAGGTTGCTCTAAGTACTGTACTTACTGTGTTGTGCCATATACTCGTGGTGAAGAAGTTAGCCGTCCAATGGATGATGTACTCTACGAAGTTGCACAACTGGCAGAGCAAGGCGTACGTGAAGTAAACCTACTAGGCCAAAACGTAAACGCATTCCGTGGCCCTACTTACGAAGGCGACATCTGCACATTTGCAGAACTACTTCGCCTAGTTGCGTCTATCGATGGTATCGACCGTATTCGTTTCACTACAAGCCACCCGCTTGAATTTGGTGATGACATCATTGAAGTTTACAAAGATACGCCAGAGCTAGTGAGCTTCTTACACTTGCCTGTACAAAGTGGTAGTGACCGTATTCTTACGATGATGAAACGCCCGCATACGGCAATCGAGTACAAGTCTATTATCCGAAAACTGCGTAAAGCTCGTCCTGATATTCAAATCAGCTCTGACTTTATTGTTGGTTTCCCTGGTGAATCTAAGCAAGACTTCCAAGATACAATGAAGCTAATTAAAGAAGTTGATTTCGATATGAGCTTCAGCTTTGTTTTCTCTCCTCGTCCAGGTACACCTGCCGCAGATTACCCATGTGATGTACCAGCACAAGAGAAGAAAGATCGCCTGTGGGAACTGCAACAGACAGTAAACACACAAGCTATGCGTTTCTCTCGCCTAATGCTAGGTACAGAGCAGCGTATCCTTGTTGAAGGTCCATCAAGAAAGAATCTAATGGAACTGCGTGGCCGTACTGAAAACAGCCGTGTTGTGAACTTCGAAGGTTCTGCAGACCTAATCGGCCAGTTCGTAGACGTGAAGATCACTGAGGTTTACACCAACTCACTACGTGGTGAGCTAGTTCGCACAGAAAAAGACATGGGTCTACGCGTTGTAATGACTCCAGCAGAAATGATGGAAAAAACAAAACGTGAAGACGAGCTAGGTGTAGCAACATTTACGCCATAGCTAATACAACTGTTTGAGCACAAAGCGCAAACACAAAGCTTGAAATTACCTAACTAAGTGACCATCTTAGAAATAGGGATATCACCATCAGAAGCCCGGTCTAAATCGGGCTTCTTGCTCTTTTTTTTATTTAAGAGTGAGTGGCACAAAATGAGAGGCTAATTTGAGCAATAAAATCGTTACCTTAGAGATAAATCTAGAGCCAGCAGACAACAAGCGCTTGGCAAGTTTATGCGGACCATTCGACGACAACATCAAGCACCTTGAGCGTCGTCTGGGTGTTGAGATTAATTACCGTAGCAACTTTTTCACCATTGTCGGTAAGCCTCACACAACTGCCGCAGCTTTAGACATCATCAAACACCTCTATGTTGAAACGGCTCCAGTTAAAGGCAACATAATCGATATCGAACCAGAGCAAGTGCATCTGGCGGTCACTGAGTCTGGTATTTTGGAGCAACAGGTCGAGTCTGAAATCGACTACGGCAAAGAAGTGACCATTAAGACTAAAAAAGGCGTCATCAAACCACGCACACCAAATCAAGCTCAATACCTAATGAACATGGTCACTCATGACATCACCTTTGGTATTGGACCTGCTGGTACTGGTAAAACGTACTTAGCTGTTGCGGCTGCGGTTGATGCACTTGAACGCCAAGAGGTTCGCCGAATCCTACTGACTCGCCCTGCTGTTGAAGCTGGTGAGAAGCTTGGTTTCCTACCGGGTGATTTAAGCCAAAAAGTAGACCCATATTTGCGTCCACTTTACGATGCACTGTTTGAGATGCTTGGCTTCGAGCGTGTTGAGAAACTGATTGAGCGCAACGTGATTGAAGTTGCGCCACTGGCTTACATGCGTGGTCGTACATTAAATGATGCGTTTATCATTCTTGATGAGAGCCAAAACACCACGGTAGAACAGATGAAGATGTTCTTAACCCGTATCGGTTTTAACTCACGCGCTGTGATCACAGGTGATATTACGCAAATCGATTTACCTCGAGGAGCTAAGTCAGGTCTACGTCATGCAACTGAAGTACTCAACGAAGTGGATGACATTAGCTTTAACTTCTTCATGTCCGAAGACGTCGTTCGCCACCCTGTCGTTGCTCGTATCGTCAATGCGTACGAGAAGTGGGAAGCAAAAGACCAGAAAGAGCGCAAAGAGTTTGAAAAGCGCAAACGTGAAGAGCGTGAAGCCAAACTTCTTGAAGCTCAGCAAGCCGTTACGACACAATTAGCAACACAAAATAGCTCTGTAATTACAGAACAAGGTGATAAATAGATGTCTATTGAACTAGACCTGCAAATAGCGGTCGAAAATGAGCAAGGACTTCCAACTGAGCAAGATATTCAGCTTTGGTTGGACAAAACAATTCCTCAGTTTCAAGAGAATGCCGAGCTCACCGTTCGTATTGTTGATACAGAAGAGAGCCACCAGCTCAATCATGACTATCGTGGAAAAGATAAGCCAACTAACGTGCTGTCTTTCCCATTTGAAGTACCAGCAGGAATGGAATTAGATCTACTGGGTGACCTCATTATCTGCCGCCAAGTTGTCGAAAAAGAAGCAGAAGAGCAAAATAAGCCTCTGCTAGCACACTGGGCTCATATGGTTGTACATGGCAGTCTGCATCTGCTAGGTTATGATCATATCGAAGATGATGAAGCTGAAGAGATGGAGTCACTCGAGACAGAAATCATGCAAACTATGGGGTTTGAAGACCCGTATATTCTAGAAAAGTAAATTGATTCTAGTAAAGTAGGTTGCAGAGAAACAATAACTCATCGAACCTGTGATTTTCGCAGGAATCTGAGTTGTAACGTGTGCTATCACACTTCTGATAGCGTTATTTTTTGAGAAATCATGAACGAAGGTAACCCCCCCACTTCTGAGGGAAGTAAAAAATCTGAAGGTCCGAGTAGAAAGTCCTTCTTTGAACGCCTAGGCCAACTATTTCAAGGTGAAGTAAAAGATCGCCAAGAGCTCGTAGATGTAATCCGCGACTCAGAAATTAATGACCTAATTGACCACGACACACGCGACATGCTCGAGGGTGTTATGGAAATTTCAGAGATGCGAGTACGCGATATCATGCTGCCTCGCTCTCAAATGGTTACAGTTGAACGCACCGATGATTTAGATACATTGATTGCGCTTATTACTGATGCTCAACACTCTCGCTACCCAGTGATCAGTGAAGATAAAGACCATGTTGAAGGCATTCTATTAGCGAAGGACCTACTTAAGTATTTGGGTTCAGAAAGTGCCCCATTTGATATCGAACAAGTGATTCGCCCTGTCGTGGTTGTTCCTGAAAGTAAGCGAGTTGATCGCCTGCTCAAGGAGTTCCAAGAAGAGCGTTACCACATGTCTATCGTTGTCGATGAGTTTGGCGGTGTTTCTGGCCTGGTAACCATTGAAGATATCCTCGAAGAAATCGTTGGTGAAATTGAAGACGAGTTCGACGATGAAGAAGAGCTAGATATTCGTAAGCTGAGTAAGCATACCTATTCGGTTAAAGCTTTAACCACCATTGAAGAGTTCAACGATACGTTTAACACTTCCTTTAGTGATGATGAAGTTGATACTGTGGGTGGTATGGTAATGACAGCACTCGGTCACCTGCCTGTTCGTGGCGAAATTGTAGAAATCGGAAACTACCATTTCAAAATAACATCCGCAGATAACCGTCGTGTTATTCAGCTACAGGTAACCATCCCTGACGAGCAGCCTCTTCCGACTATCGAAGAATAACAACTTCTCTCTAAAGAGATGACAGAAATTAGATGACTAAGACCTTTATTCATCGCCTATTACGGCCGCTTGCGGCCGTTTTTGTTGGCGCTATAACCACCCTTTCATTCGCTCCATATTCAATATGGCCTCTTGCTATTATCAGCCCAGCTTTGTTGCTGTTACTGATCCACAACCGTTCTCCTAAAAGTGCGCTTTGGATTGGCTACGGATGGGGTTTAGGCCAATTCGCAACAGGTATCAGCTGGGTATACGTCAGCATCGATCATTTTGGCGGCATGCCACTGGCAGCCAACCTGTTTTTGATGGCTTTGCTCATTGGCTACCTAGCGGTTTATTCAGGCCTATTTACCTGGAGCTTAAACAAGTACTTCCCTGCTAATAACCTAAGCCGCTTTTTCCTCGCAGCTCCTGCATTGTGGTTAATCAGTGATTGGCTGCGTGGTTGGGTAATGACGGGCTTTCCTTGGCTTTGGCTTGGCTACAGCCAAATCGATTCTCCATTAGGCTCGTTTGCACCGATTGGCGGTGTCGAGTTAATTACTCTGGCAGTCATTGTCTCTGCATCTGCACTCGCTTATATGGTTATCAATAAAGCATGGAGTGTTGGCATCATCCCTGCAATCGTATTCAGTGCAGGTTTTGGCATTCGAAATATCGATTGGGTGACACCGAACCCTGAAAAAACAACCTCAGTGGTATTGATTCAAGGCAATGTAGATCAAGACAGTAAATGGCTACCAAGCCACCGCTGGCCTACGATGATGAAGTACACCGACCTAAGCAGAGAAAACTGGGATGCCGATATCATCATTTGGCCTGAAGCCGCTATTCCAGCATTCGAAGTTGAGATTCCATCTTTCTTACGTAACTTAGATAGCGCAGCGAAGATGAACAACAGCTCAATCATCACTGGCGTACTCAATCAGTCTGAAGATAAGAAGTACTACAACAGCGTTCTTTCTCTAGGTGTCAATCCATACGGTGAATACAACTACGATCCAGACGAACGCTACCATAAACATCACCTATTGCCGTTTGGTGAGTTTGTGCCGTTTGAAGATATCTTGCGCCCATTGGCACCGTTCTTCAACTTGCCGATGTCATCATTTAGCCGTGGCGATTTTGTTCAACCAAACATCGTGGCAAATGGCCGTCACTTAGCGCCTGCGTTGTGTTATGAGATCGTCTTTAATGATCAAGTTAGACAAAGCGTGACTGATGAGACGGACTTTATTTTAACGCTCTCTAACGATGCGTGGTTTGGTCGTTCGATTGGCCCACTGCAACATATGGAAATCGCACAGATGCGTGCTCTGGAGCTTGGTAAGCCCGTTATTCGCTCGACCAACAATGGTGTAACGGCAGTAACCGATTACAAAGGCAACATCATCAAGCAAATACCTCAGTTTGAAACGGCCGTATTAAAAGCTGATCTCATTTCAACTGATGGGCAAACGCCTTTTCACGCAGTTGGTACTTGGCCACTGTATATCTGGGCGATGCTCAGCTTGGTGATTGGCTGGGTAATTAGAAAGCCAAAGAGCTAGATTAGAAATTCGAAGAAAGTGATTTTAGGGTTGGCTGATTGGGTCAACCCTTTTTTATTGCTGCGGTGTAAAGTTGATGGTGCTATGGCTATAGTGTTTATGACTTAAGTGTTTACGGCTTAAGTGCTTTACGGCTAAACCCTGTCGCCCCACACTTGATACATGGAATGATATTGGTCGGGTGGTTGTATTCGGTTTGATGTCCACACTCATCACAGACAAGCGTCCCGAGCCCGATAACCTCATCCGCTTGATACAACCCTTGATGTTCTAAGTCTTGGAACAATTCAACCCATTCCACCTTAGTGCGATCAGTGATATCTAGCAATCCTTGCCAAATAGAGTCTGTGATCATCAAATAAAATGGACCACCTTTACTCTCTTCATAACTTTCGGAAAACTCTTTTAAGTCCGACTTCACATAGGCCGAGATCAATGAGAGCTCATCTTTGGTCATGTCATTGGCTGCTTTCGCATACTTACCTGACGTTTCGATTTTGTTGTTAAGCTCTTCAGGACTATGCTTCAGCGTTTCTATCACCTCTTCGACGACTTCTTCATAGAGTGCTTTTTTCTTCGGCATAACGACCTCCTTAAGATGACCAAGCTTTATCTTAGTGAACGGGGCCGTAGTTAAGCGACCAGTTCCTAACAAACAAATGCAATTCATACCCTTAAGTATAGCTGTCCTAAGTAATTTGGTTGAATTTACGCAATCAACCGTGCTGCAACTGCAAGTATGAAGGGTATAACTATTGTTGTACTAAGCTCCTTTAGGTATTCTATGACGATCTGTAAGATTCTGTTCTAACCGAACTCACAAATTCCAAGATAACCGGATACCATCGATGCAAGAACAATATAACCCGCAAGAGATTGAACAAAAGGTTCAACAACACTGGGATGACAGCGAGACTTTCGTTGTAAGTGAAGACCCAAATAAAGAAAAATTCTACTGTCTTTCTATGTTCCCGTACCCAAGTGGCCGACTGCACATGGGTCACGTGCGTAACTACACCATCGGTGATGTGGTATCTCGTTTCCAACGTCTACAAGGCAAAAACGTAATGCAGCCAATCGGTTGGGACGCATTCGGCCTACCTGCAGAAAACGCAGCTGTAAAAAACAACACAGCGCCTGCTCCGTGGACTTACGAAAACATCGAATACATGAAAAACCAGCTTAAACTTTTAGGCTTTGGTTACGACTGGAAACGTGAATTCGCAACGTGTACGCCTGAGTACTACCGTTGGGAACAAGAGTTCTTCACGAAGCTTTACGAACAAGGCCTAGTTTACAAGAAGACCTCTTCTGTTAACTGGTGTCCAAACGACCAAACTGTACTAGCGAACGAGCAAGTAGAAGACGGTTGCTGCTGGCGTTGTGACACTCCAGTAGAACAAAAGAAGATCCCACAATGGTTCATTAAGATCACTGAGTACGCTCAAGAGCTGCTAGACGATCTAGACAACCTTGAAGGTTGGCCTGAAATGGTTAAGACCATGCAGCGCAACTGGATCGGTCGCTCTGAAGGTGTTGAACTATCTTTCGCTGTTAACGGTGAAGAAGCGCCGCTAGAAGTGTACACAACACGTCCAGACACACTAATGGGTGTTTCTTACGTTGGTATCGCTGCAGGTCACCCTCTTGCAGAGAAAGCATCACTGAACAACCCTGAGCTTGCAGCATTCGTTGAAGAATGTCGTAACACCAAAGTGGCTGAAGCTGAACTCGCAACGATGGAAAAGAAAGGCATGGATACTGGCCTAACAGCTATCCACCCTCTTAACGGTCGTGTTGTTCCTGTTTACGTAGCTAACTTCGTTCTTATGGATTACGGCACAGGTGCTGTAATGGCGGTTCCTGCTCACGATCAACGTGACTACGAATTCGCAACTAAGTACGGCATCGATATCATCCCAGTAATCAAACCTGAAGACGGTTCTGAGCTAGATGTGTCTGAAGCGGCTTACACTGAGAAAGGTGTACTGTTCGATTCTGGCGAGTTCGATGGTCTTGCGTTCCAAGAAGCATTCGATGCAATCGCTGCGAAACTTGAAGCTGAAGGCAAAGGTAAGAAGACTGTAAACTTCCGTCTACGTGACTGGGGCGTTTCTCGTCAACGTTACTGGGGTGCTCCAATCCCAATGGTAACCACTGAAGACGGTGAAGTTCACCCAGTACCAGCGGACCAACTGCCAGTCATTCTTCCAGAAGACGTGGTAATGGATGGCGTAACTAGCCCAATCAAGGCAGATAAGTCTTGGGCTGAAACAACATTCAACGGCGAACCAGCTCTACGTGAGACTGACACGTTCGATACGTTCATGGAGTCTTCATGGTACTACGCACGTTACTGTTCACCACAAGCTGATGACATTCTAGATCCAGAGAAAGCAAACTACTGGTTGCCAGTTGACCAATACGTTGGTGGTATCGAGCACGCTTGTATGCACCTGCTTTACTCTCGTTTCTTCCACAAGCTTCTTCGCGATGCGGGTTACGTGACATCTGATGAACCGTTCAAGCAGCTTCTATGTCAAGGCATGGTTCTGGCTGACGCGTTCTATCACACGAACGAGAAAGGCACGAAAGAGTGGATTGCTCCAACTGACGTGACTATCGACCGTGACGCAAAAGGTCGCATTGAAAAAGCTGTCGACAACCAAGGCCGCGACGTTGAACACTCAGGCATGATCAAAATGTCTAAGTCGAAGAACAACGGTATCGACCCACAAGAGATGGTAGACAAGTACGGCGCTGATACAGTACGTCTATTCATGATGTTTGCATCGCCTGCAGACATGACGCTTGAGTGGCAAGAGTCTGGCGTTGAAGGCGCAAACCGCTTCCTTAAGCGTGTTTGGAAACTGGTTCACGCTCACTCTGCTAAGGGTGCAGCTGAAGCTGTTGACGCTTCTGCGCTATCTGGTGACCAGAAAGCACTTCGTCGTGATATCCACAAGACTATCGCGAAAGTAACGGACGATATCGGCCGTCGCCAAACGTTCAACACAGCCATCGCTGCAATCATGGAACTGATGAACAAGCTAGCGAAAGCACCTCAAGAATCTGTACAAGATCGTGCAATCCTTGATGAAGCGCTAAAAGCAGTAGTTCGCATGCTTTACCCAATGACTCCACACATCTCTTACGAAATGTGGATTGCTCTTGGTGAATCAAACGTAGATTCAGCAACATGGCCAACGTTTGACGAGAAAGCGCTAGTTGAAGACGAGAAGACTATCGTTGTCATGATCAACGGTAAGCTACGAGCGAAACTAACGGTTGCAGCTGACGCGACAGAAGAGCAAGTTCGTGAGCTTGGTCTAAACGATGAGAACGCTAAGAAATTCCTAGATGGCTTAACTATCCGTAAAGTTATCTTCGTACCAGGCAAGCTTCTAAACATCGTAGCTAACTAATATCAGCAGACTAACAGTTGCAGGCTAAAACGAGCGAGCGAGTTTTAGTCTGCACATATAACTGCTGAAGCGAACTTATTTTGTTTTCAGCAGTCTTTAGACAGGGTGCGACATTGCCCTGTCTACTTATTTAAGTGCTTTAGACCCAGAGCCCTACGATTCGAAAGCTCTAAAGCCTTTAAAGCCTTTAAAGCCTTTAAATAAGTATTCTACCTTCATGAGAGCCATCAAATAATGCGCCTGATTTCACTATCTTCATTGAAAGTTACTGTTGTTGTTTTAACCGTTAGCCTACTGAGTGCCTGTGGTTTCCACTTACGTGGTGACTATTCTGTACCAGAAGAACTCAACAAGATCTCTGTGACCAGTTACGACCAATACAGTACGTTTACACGTATGATGAAAGGTCAGCTACGTATGAATGATGTAGAAATCGTACCGCCTGCAGAAAACACCCCTAATTTACATATTATTAGCGAAAGCGTTAGTGAGCGAACTCTATCCCTTTACCAGAATACTCGTGCAGCAGAAAAAGAACTGACGCTCAACGCATCATACCGCGTCACGATTCCTGAGTTAGGCTCAAAGACATTCTCAACGAGCGTAACCCGTAGTTACCTAGACAACCCGTTAACTGCATTAGCAAAATCTGTTGAGCGCGACATGATCGAAGATGAGATGCGTAAGCTTGCAACAAGTCAAATCCTTCGTCAAATGGCTCGACTAAAAGCGAACATCGCAGCTGATAGCATGGATCTAGATGCGCTAGAAAATGTTCAAGTAAAAGAGCTTGAGAAACAATACAACATCAAGAACGTCGAAATAGATCCAAGCTCTACGGAAACGGCAGAGCCCGTCGAATCAGCTGAACAATAGGTTTATTTGATGCGTATTTTTGCTGACCGCTTATCAGAGCAACTTGCTAAACAGCTAAGTAATGTTTACCTCATTTTTGGTAACGAACCTCTACTGCTGCAAGAGAGTCGAGAAGCGATTCAAAAGGTTGCAAAACAGCAAGGCTTTGATGAACGTCACCGCTTTGCAATTGATAACAGTCTGGACTGGAATCAAGTCTATGACTGCACTCAAGCATTAAGCCTGTTCTCTAGCCGTCAAATCATCGAGCTTGAGCTGCCGGAATCAGGAGTCAATGCTGCGATAGCCAAAGAGCTACTGGCAATCTCAGAGCATATCCACAGCGATATTCTGTTGGTCTTGATTGGCACGAAGCTAACCAAGGCTCAAGAAAGTGCTAAATGGTTTAAAGCACTGTCTAATCAGGGTCACTGGGTCAGTTGCCTAACGCCAGATGTCAGCCGATTGCCTCAGTTTGTCCAAGCGCGCTGCCGTCAAATCGGCTTATCTCCAGACCCTGAAGCGATTCAAATGCTGGCACAGTGGCACGAGGGTAACCTATTTGCTCTCACTCAAAGCCTAGAAAAGCTAGCGCTCCAATACCCTGACGGAAAACTTACCCTAGTACGCTTAGAAGAATCACTGAGCCGCCACAACCACTTTACTCCCTTCCATTGGAGTGACGCGTTACTGGCTGGAAAAGGTAATCGTGCACAACGAATTCTAAGACAACTGGAAGCTGAAGGTGTAGAGCCAGTCATTTTACTGCGTAGCATACAACGTGAACTTGCCTTGCTATTACAAATGCAGCAACAAATGAAACAGATGCCGATCGGCCAAGTATTCGAAAAACACCGTATCTGGCAATCTAAAAAGCCTCTTTATAACGCTGCGCTAACAAGAGTTTCGATTTCTCGATTACATTCGTTGTTTGCGTTGCTGACTCAAGCCGAATTAATGACAAAAACTCAATATGAACAGTCGCCTTGGCCACTAATTCATCAGTTAAGCGTAGAGTTTTGTATCCCTTCAGCTTCAATCCCATTTCACGCATAAAAGCGTGGTATATTCTAGGGTCAACAGATCCTAAAAAGCTAAATTCAGATTAAAGGAACACCCCGTGTTACGTGAAGAACTAAAAGATTTTCTTGCAGACAAAGCCGACGACATGAAAGCAGAATCGATTGTTACTATCGATGTAGAAGGCAAATCAAGTGTTACTGATTACATGATTGTTTGTACTGGCACCTCTAAGCGCCATGTTGCCTCTATCGCACAACACGTTGCCGATGAAGTGCGTAAAGCTGGTATGCAACCACTAGGCATGGACGGGCAGCAAGAAGGTGAATGGGTTGTTCTAGATATGGGAACAAGCATGCTTCATGTTATGCAAGAAGAACATCGTGAGCTGTACCAACTAGAAAAACTTTGGGGCTAAGCGTT
This sequence comes from Vibrio sp. G-C-1, assembly GCF_021728015.1. Taxonomy (NCBI): domain Bacteria; kingdom Pseudomonadati; phylum Pseudomonadota; class Gammaproteobacteria; order Vibrionales; family Vibrionaceae; genus Vibrio; species Vibrio sp. G-C-1. Next base: position 274,613 of record NZ_JAKKCR010000007.1, read on the forward strand.
GAAGATCCAGTTAATCGCAGTTGGTACAAAAATGCCAAAGTGGGTCGAAGAAGGCTTTAAAGAATATAAACGCCGCTTCCCTCATGATATGCCATTAGAACTCATTGAGATCACTGCGGGGAAACGTGGTAAAAATGCGGATATTGCACGTATTCTTCAAAAAGAAGGCGAAGCAATGTTGGCAGCAGTGCCAAAAGGCAACCGCATTGTCACGCTTGATATCCCAGGTAAAAAGTGGGATACCCCACAACTGGCAGAACAATTGGAAAGTTGGAAGTTGGATGGACGCGACGTTTCTATCCTTATTGGCGGGCCTGAAGGATTAGCACCTGCGTGTAAAGCGGCTGCAGACCAAAGCTGGTCTCTATCGGCGCTTACTCTCCCTCACCCATTAGTACGCGTTATCATGGCTGAAAGCTTGTATAGAGCTTGGAGCATCACTGCTAACCACCCTTATCATCGAGAATAAGCGTTAATGTTACGTAAACGTAGCCAAATCCGTGATTACAAAGCAGAAGCACGACTATTTACTAGTCGTGCTTTTGTTGCGTTTGCGGGGATCATAGTCATGATGTCGATGTTGGTTGTTAACCTGTACAACATTCAGGTCAACCAATATCAGGACTATAAAACCCGCTCTAACGACAACCGTATCAAGGTCGTTCCCATCGCGCCTAACCGTGGTTTGATTTACGATCGCAACGGTGTACTTCTTGCCGAAAACCGCCCAGTTTTCAACCTAGAAATTACACCCGAAAAAATCAAAGATATGGATGACACGCTCGTCCGTCTACAAACGTTAATCGAGATTCCACCTGAACGTATCGAGCGTTTTAATCGTGATCGCCGCAATTCACGACGCTTCAAGTCAGTACCAATTCTGAATCAGCTCACCGAAGAGCAAGTTGCAGTATTCTCTGTAAACCAGCATAAATTTCCGGGTGTTGAGGTAACAGGCACATTAAAACGTTTTTATCCGTATGGTGATGTACTGACTCACGTTATTGGCTATGTATCGCGCATCAACGATCGCGATATACAGCGCTTAGTACGAGAAGAAAAAGACGCCAATTACAAAGCAACACGTGACATCGGTAAACTTGGTATTGAGCGCTACTACGAAGACATGCTGCACGGCACCGCGGGTTATCAAGAAGTTGAAGTAAACAGCCGTGGACGAGTGATTCGCACACTAAAATTTGTCCCTTCGGTTCCAGGGAAAGATATCGTACTTAACTTAGATATCAATCTTCAACTATATGTGCACAAACTGCTCGATGGACGCCGTGGCTCTGCCGTCGTTCTCGACCCGAAAGACAATGGCGTGTTAGCGATGGTGTCTAGCCCAAGCTACGACCCGAATGCATTTGTGCATGGTATCTCCTCTAAAGGTTATAACGCCCTACTACAAAATAAAGATCGACCTTTGGTTAACCGTGCCACATTAGGTATTTATCCACCAGCTTCAACGATCAAACCGTTTATCGCCGTTGCTGCTCTACAAGAAGGTGTGATTACACCGAATACAACGCGTAATGATCCAGGTTATTGGAAAATACCTAACTCCAAAACCAAGCCGTTTCGCGACTGGTTACGCTGGGGACACGGTGTTGTTGATATAGAGAAAGCGATTGAAGAATCAGTTGATACCTTCTTCTACCAAATCTCCTTTGATCTAGGTATCGACCGTTTATCTCAATGGATGATGCTATTCGGCTTTGGTGACTACACAGGCATTGATATTTACGAAGAAAGTAAAGCCAACATGCCAACTCGCGAATGGAAAATGGCAAGACACCGTGTGCCTTGGTACCAAGGTGACACCATCCCCGTTGGTATCGGACAAGGCTATTGGACGGCAACACCGATGCAAATCGCAAAAGCCACGTCTGTATTGGTCAACGAAGGTGAAGTAACAGCGCCTCACCTATTACGTGCGACGATCGATAATGGTCAGCCATTCGATGACCAAACGGTATCAGAGATCGAAACTTATCCTCCAATCACTGGTGTTAAGCAGAAATACTGGGATATCGCGCAAGAAGGCATGAGACTGGTAAACCACGGAAAGAAAGGTACAGCAAGACGTTCATTCCAAAAGATGTCTTACCAAACCGCTGGTAAATCAGGAACTGCGCAAGTATTCGGTCTCAAAGAAGACGAAGAATACAACGCGGACGAAATCGCAGAGCATTTACGCGATCATGCACTCTTTACTGGTTATGCTCCTTTTGAAGATCCAGAAGCGGTTGTGACTATCGTATTAGAAAACGCAGGTGGTGGCTCATCAAATGGCGGCCCTGTCGTTAGAAAAATATTAGACCATATTATTCTCGCTGAAGAAGATGAAAGTAAGGCAACAAAATAATGAAACTTGATCCTTCTACTGGACGAAATAGAGCCTTGTTTGAAAGGTTCCATATCGATCTCCCATTACTGCTCGGTATTCTGGTGTTGATGGGCTTTGCCTTATTGATCATGTACAGCGCCAGCGGACAAAGCCTTGCGATGATGGATCGCCAAGCAATGCGTATGGTGCTGTCTTTAGGTGTCATGATCTTCTTAGCGCAACTTTCGCCTCGTACCTATGAAACCTTGGCCCCGCTGTTATTTGCAGGCGGTGTCATCTTACTCTTGGGCGTGTTGTTCTTTGGTGAGGCATCTAAGGGTGCCCAACGTTGGTTAAATTTCGGTTTTGTTCGATTCCAACCCTCTGAACTATTAAAGCTTGCGGTACCTTTGATGCTGGCCCGATTTATCGGTAAACGATCACTGCCGCCAACCTTTCAAACATTAGCGATCTCGCTAGTCATGGTGTTTGTACCTACCATTTTAATCGCTAAGCAACCCGACTTGGGTACATCCATCCTTATCGCCGCATCCGGTATCTTCGTGATATTCCTGGCTGGTATAAGTTGGAAAATAATTGCCAGTGCCGCAATAGCGTTAGGGGCATTTATCCCAATATTATGGTTCTTCTTGATGCGTGAATATCAAAAAGTACGAGTAAGAACCCTTTTTGATCCTGAATCAGATCCATTAGGTGCGGGCTACCACATCATTCAAAGTAAGATTGCGATAGGTTCTGGTGGTGTATCAGGAAAAGGTTGGCTACAAGGTACTCAATCTCAATTAGAATTCATTCCAGAGCGCCACACTGACTTCATTTTTGCGGTAATTGCCGAAGAATGGGGCATGATTGGTATTTTGTTCTTGCTTGCTATCTACCTATTCATTATTGGACGGGGGTTAGTGCTCGCGAGCCAAGCTCAAACGGCATTTGGTCGAATGATGGGCGGCAGTATTGTACTGAGCTTCTTCGTTTATATCTTTGTAAACATTGGCATGGTAAGCGGTATTCTACCCGTGGTTGGTGTTCCTCTACCTCTCGTCAGCTATGGCGGTACTTCAATGGTTACCCTTATGGCTGGTTTTGGTATTTTAATGTCGATCCATACACACAGAAAAGCATTCTCAAAGGCGACCTAATCGATGTCTATTACAATATTTCAAAGAAAAGCATCTTTGGTTGATGAGCTGCCAATCAAAAGAATAGTCTCTATCTTAGGGCTAGCAATTTTAATCAACGGTTGTTCTTCAAAGCAGCCAACCGGTCGCTACGATATTGATTCGGATATTGCACCGGATGCACCTATCTCGGTGGAGCATCTAGAAGATGCTCACCCTCAATATGAACCTTATAGTTTGGGCGGAAACACTAATTACACTCTGCGCGGTGAAGACTACAAGATCGTAAAAAAAACCGAAGGGTTTACCGAGAAAGGAAAAGCATCTTGGTACGGTAAGAAATTTCATGGCCATTTAACCTCAAATGGCGAGATCTACGACATGTATTCCATGTCTGCAGCACACAAAACATTGCCCATTCCGAGCTATGTAAAAGTGACGAATACCGATAACAATAAAACGACGATTGTTCGTATCAATGACCGAGGCCCATTCCACGAAGGCCGAATCATTGACCTTAGTTATGCGGCAGCTTACAAGCTCGATGTCTTGAGAACCGGCACCGCAAATGTTGAGATAGAAGTCATCACCGTGGCGATGCCAACCGACGCGAATAAAAAGGCCGCTTTGCCTCAATTTATTATTCAGGTCGCCACCTCTCCACATGAAGATAGGACCGAGAAGTTAGCTAAAGATCTAGGCGAAAAGCTAGCTGTAGCAACGTTCTTGCAGCCAAATGACGATAACTACCGTCTGATGCTTGGGCCATTTCATGACTATGCTCTGACTCAAGAGAAATTAGAACAAGTTAAGCTAATGGGTTACCCGTCAGCTTATATAAAAAAACACACACTAACCCGCTAATTAATCTAACAGTTACTTCTGGTAATCAGCGCTCTGGTGTGACAGAGTGATTCTGTTAATATATGAATAGTTCACCAAATAATTGCATTCAAAATGATTAAATCTAATAAACTTGTTAAATCGATTTTTGCTACTTCTGTTGCTCTTTCTGCAACGATAGCTACATCGTCATTCGCCGCTCCAATTGTAGTCCCTGATGCACCGCAAATCGCCGCTAAAGGTTTTGTTCTGATGGATTACCATTCAGGCAAAGTACTAGCAGAGAAAGAGATGAACACTCAACTTTCTCCAGCAAGTTTAACCAAGATGATGACAAGCTACGTGATCGGCCAAGAGCTAGAACGTGGCAACATCAATCTAAACGACGATGTTGTAATCAGTGAAAATGCTTGGGCTAAAAACTTCCCAGATTCATCGAAAATGTTCATTGAAGTGGGCACAACGGTTAAAGTGGAAGAACTGAACCGTGGCATCATCATTCAATCAGGCAACGATGCGACTGTTGCAATGGCTGAGCATATTGCTGGTTCTGAAGATGCATTCGTTGACCTAATGAACGCATGGGCAAGCTCTATCGGCATGAAAGACACGCACTTTGCTAACGTGCACGGTCTAGACAACCCGAACCTATACTCAACACCTTATGATATGGCGCTACTTGGTCAGGCGCTGATTCGCGATGTTCCTGATGAGTACCGTATCTACTCAGAGAAAAAATTCACTTACAACGGCATCACCCAGTACAACCGTAACGGTCTGTTATGGGATAAGAGCATGAACGTTGATGGCATCAAAACGGGCCATACAAGCAAGGCAGGTTATAGCCTAGTCAGCTCAGCAACCGAAGGCAAAATGCGCCTAGTTGCTGTTGTGATGGGAACTAAAAATGCTAACGCTCGTAAAACAGAAAGCAAAAAGCTGCTTAGCTACGGCTTCCGTTTCTTCGAAACAGTGGCGCCACACACAGCCGGTGAAACCTTCGTAGAAGAGAAGATCTGGATGGGTAGCAAAGATACAGTTGCACTAGGTGTCGACGAAGATACTTTCGTTACCCTACCTCGTGGTCAAGCTAAGAACCTAAAGGCAAGCTTCGTTCTTGAAAAAGAACTGGAAGCACCAATTAGCAAAGGTGATGTTGTCGGTAAACTATTCTACCAAGTTGATGGTGAAGACGTTGCTGAATACCCACTACTTGCACTTGAAGATGTAGACCAAGGCAGCTTATTTAGCCGTCTATGGGACTACCTAGTATTGCTGTTTAAGGGTTTATTCTAAACCAGTCAAAGCTTTGCACTGAGCAATACAAAAACTCAGTGCAAAGCTAACTCAATGAGTAAGTTCATTATTTACTCATTGACGAACTAAAAGCCGCCATGTGCGGCTTTTGTTGATCTTGAGTTCAGCGATATTTACACGTAATATTCCGCCCTATTACTCGTGTCTGTTGACCGAACACGCTTTTTATCGACATTTCGCCAATTTGCGAGAGTCTAGCCTTTTGGAGCTATTCATGAACATCAATTCTGATGCAAAACTAAAAGATCTCTTAGAGTTCCCTTGTTCATTCACTTACAAAGTAATGGGCTATGCTAAGCCAGAACTTACTGAGCTAGTGCTAGAAGTGATCCAGCGTCATGCTCCTGGTGACTACAGCCCAACGCTAAAACCGAGTGCGAAAGGTAACTACCACTCTGTTTCGATCAATATTACAGCGACTTCAATTGAGCAAGTAGAAACGCTATATAAAGAACTGGGCGAGATCGAAATCGTTCGTATGGTTCTGTAATCTCCGATTACACATGAAAAACAGCGGCTTATTGCCGCTGTTTTTGTTTGAAGCACCCTATCTAGGTCAAATTCATTCAACTTAATTTTCAATAAATACAAAGAAAGTTGAAAAACCTTGCAGTCCGTCTGTAGTTAGAAACCTGTTTCGCGTTTATAATGCGTTCACTTTATTAATCCTTGAGGGAGTGCAGCTTTGCAAAATAAGCTAATCGTAAAAAAATTAGGCCGTCAGGATTACGAACCTGTATGGAAAGCCATGCATAAGTTCACAGACGAACGCACAGAAGAAGACGTAGACCAAGTTTGGTTGGTTGAACACAACCCTGTCTTCACTCAAGGACAAGCAGGCAAAGCCGAGCATGTATTAAATGCTGGTGACATCCCTGTCATTCAAAGCGATCGCGGTGGCCAAGTGACTTACCATGGCCCAGGTCAGTTAGTCGCTTACTTTTTGATTAACATCCGCCGCAAAAAATTCGGAGTACGTGATTTGGTGACTCATATCGAGAACCTCGTAATCAACACTCTGAAAGCTTACAATATAAATTCAACTGCCCGACCTGACGCTCCTGGTGTTTATGTCGATGGCAAGAAAATCTGTTCACTCGGATTACGTATTCGACGTGGCTGCTCGTTCCACGGGTTAGCACTCAACGTCGATATGGACCTGTCTCCATTCCTACGTATTAACCCATGTGGTTATCAAGGTATGGAAATGGCACAAGTAAGCCAGCTAGGCGGGCCAAGTGAACTAGAAAACGTTGAGCAACAGTTAATACAAGAGCTCGTAGAGCTACTCGGCTATGACCAAGTAGACATTCAAGCCACCAGTAACATTACAGCAGAAGCATAAAATCATGAGCAAACCAATCCAAATGGAAAAAGGCGTTAAATATCGTGACGCTGACAAAATGGCATTAATTCCCGTAAAGAATATGCCTGCTGAACAGAAAGAAGTTCTACGTAAGCCTGCATGGATGAAGATTAAACTTCCTTCAGACAGCCATCGTATTCAAGAAATCAAATCAGCAATGCGCAAGAACAACCTGCACTCAGTTTGTGAAGAAGCGTCTTGCCCTAACCTAGCCGAGTGTTTTAACCACGGCACGGCAACGTTTATGATTCTTGGCGCTATCTGTACTCGTCGCTGCCCGTTCTGTGATGTTGCCCATGGTCGCCCTGTTGCTCCTGAAGCAGAAGAGCCGAAGAAACTGGCTAAGACGATTAAAGACATGAAACTGAAGTACGTAGTAATCACTTCAGTTGACCGTGATGACTTGCGTGACGGCGGTGCTCAACACTTTGCTGACTGTAACCGTGAAATTCGCGAACAAAACCCAAATATTCGTATCGAAACGCTGGTACCAGACTTCCGTGGTCGTATGGACGTTGCGCTTGATCTAATGAAAGACAACCCGCCAGATGTTTTCAACCACAACCTAGAGACAGCGCCGCGTCTATACCGCAAAGCGCGTCCAGGTGCGAACTACAAATGGTCTCTTGATCTATTGAAGAAATTCAAAGAACAGCACCCAACTATCCCAACAAAATCAGGGGTGATGATGGGCCTTGGTGAGACGAAAGAAGAGATCGTTCAAGTACTGAAAGACCTTCGTGAACATGGTGTAACGATGCTGACACTAGGCCAATACCTAGCACCAAGCCGTCACCATTTACCAGTAGAACGCTACGTGCCGCCTTCTGAGTTCGATGAGCTGAAAGAGATTGCTCTAGAGCTAGGCTTCACTCACGCCGCTTGTGGTCCGTTTGTACGTTCTTCTTACCATGCAGACTTGCAAGCTCAAGGTATGGAAATTAAGTAATCACGATTGCTTAACTAGAAACGCGAAGGCGCTGACTATTATGTTCAGCGCCTTTTTTCTATCCTGTTCGTGCCGCTAAGCTTTATATTTCATGCCACTATAAGCTTTATATAAAAACAACAAAGCCACTCTTTATGAACTGACCCCCAATAGTTGGACACCAATTATTGGGGGTCTTTTTATGTCCAAATATAGCCGAGAGCTAAAATGTATCATTGCTAAGCAATACTTAGATGGCACGTCATCTCTCTACTTAGCAAAACAATATTCAATTTCTTCAAGGCAGATACGGTATTGGGCTCAAGTCTTTGCCATCCATGGTACTGATTCATTTTTATCAACTAAGCATGCCGAGACTGCTCAAACAAAACGAAAAGCATTGAATTTAATGTGGACGAATGAATGGTCTCTCACGCACACTAGCGCAGTATTAAACCTCTCATCCCCTGGGATACTCTCTGTCTGGCTCAAAAGATTTAATGAGCTCGGTATCAAAGGGCTCAAAATGCGCCAGAAAGGAAGACCCTCAATGAAACAGCAACCTCAACGTACCACTAAGCCTGATAATGAAATGACACTTGAGGAGCTAAAAGAGGAGTTGGTTTACTTACGAACCGAGAATGCCGTTCTAAAAAAGTTGGAAGAGTTGGAGCAGGAAAAAAACCGTCGAACAAAGAAAAAGCGGTCATAGCTCTAACTCTTAAAGGCAAGTACCCGTTAAAGCACTTACT
>NZ_JAKKCR010000008.1:0-267818 GCF_021728015.1 Vibrio sp. G-C-1
GACGTTTGAATACCAAGTGTCGGACGTACTCATCATGACCAAGGCGCAGAAAATTAGCGTCAATAACGCGCTGTTGGTCAGTGAAATTGAAAAGCCTATCCAAGTGAGAAACGTGCTCGATCCCGTTAAGGTGAGCGAGGTGGAAACGCCCGTGACTGTCGCGGAAATTCAAGCGCCGGTGGAGGTTCAAAAAGTACAAGAACCCGTCAAGGTTAGTGACATTGTCACACCGGTTAAAGTTTCGGAAATACAAACACCTATCACTGTTAATGAAGTGCAAGCACCAGTAGACGTCCATCGCGTGGCCGAGCCGATCACCGTAGACGAAATCACTCAACCGTTAACCATTGAACGGATCCAACAACCGGTGAATGTCGAGGTCGGAAATGCCTCATTGGACGTGCAAGCCACCATCACTAACAGCGAACTGAAAGTCACGTCGGATCCGGAGCGCGTGACGTTCTACCCAATCGAAACGGGCACCTTGCGAATCACTGGGCAATCACAGACCATTCGAGGAAAAAGAGCAAGAAAGGCACTGATCTTACAAGCCCTGACGACCAATAAAGGCCTAGTCCTTGTGAAAGGGTTCTTGGAGTTACACCCGGGTGGGCATTTGATGCTCAACACCAATCAAGCGGTGAATCTTTTCGGGTCTAGGAATGACTACATTCGATTAGGAGAAGCGATATGATGCTGTCATTAACCAATCCAGAGATTGCCGGCGCTAATGATGGTTTTTTGAACGTGGAAGCGAAACACGACAATCAGATGAGTTTCATTGTCCACTCATATCGAAAGGCGACGTTTCCGCTTTCCAACCACGTTGAATTGCTCGATTTGAGTATTAACCGCCATAAACTCGAGCAAGCAACGCCACACAACCAGCGCCGAAGATCGTCTTCGCTTCTAGCAAAGGAAGGCATCGTCCAAATCAAGTTTTTGACTGCCAACAATACCAACGTATCGGGGCGCTTGCTCTCTCTGTATTTTGCCGCGAATTCCCTCTATGGCTATCCACTGTTTCTTATCAAACCGAAAGCCGCGACCAAGCTTGAGATCACCGTCTCCAACATTGATGCCAGCGTTACGCTGCATTCGAGACTCCTTGTGAAATCGGAGGGCGAATGAGATGGCTAGTGTTACTCGCCAGTGGCTTACTGGCCGGAGTGTACCTTATGAATAAGAAAACCATCGATGAGACGGTCAGCAACTTTGTGCTGTCCGCTCGTAGCGAAACCCGCATGCTCGGCGTGCATGGCGACTTAAAGAAAGTCGTGCGTCGAGCGCTCGAACTGTCCCCGTATGATTTTGGCATCACGGAAGGCCTACGCACCGCAAAACGCCAATACCAACTCTATCAGGAGGGCTTGAGCCAGCTCGATGGGGCTAAACGTCTCAGCCGGCACCAATCTGGCCATGCGATCGATTTCGTGGCTTACGATGAGAACAACAAGGTGACGTGGGACTTTAAGTACTACGACGCCATCAGTAAAGCCTTTAAACAAGCGGCGCGAGAGCTGAATGTCGCCATTGTTTGGGGTGGTGACTGGAAGAGCCTTAAAGACGGTCCGCACATTGAATTAAGTCGTCGGGTGTACACATGATTGGCGCGCTTGTTAATCTCGTGACCGGTGGTGTGGCTGCGTATCAGCAACACAATCAAAACCGAGCCGAAGCGCTTAAGCGCAAAGACGAACTTGAGAGCGAGAAGCATCAGGCGAGGGTGCGTCGACTTCAAAGCGGCGAAGAGCAGGCCAGTAGCCTCGATGAAGTCAGCATTCGAGAGCGGGGATTCAAAGATGAGTTCATTCTCTTGGTGGTGTTTGTGCCGCTTATCCTGTCGTTTATCCCCAATTACGCGCCCTATGTTGAGCAAGGCTTTGAGGCGCTGCAGGGCATCCCGAATCCGTATTGGTTTGTGGTGGGTGCAGTCGTCGTTGACACGCTCGGGATGCGCGCCATGGTGCGTTATCTCCTCGAATTTTACGTGTCTAGATGGAAGGGCAAATGATGAAGCTACTCAGCACATTACTGATTGCACTTCTGACGGGTGGAGTCTCAAGCCTCGGCACGATTACGGCTTTGAAAACGGACATTAATTGGATAAAGCGAGTGCAGCAAGACCAAGAGCAACGGATACGAAAACTGGAGATACCGAATGAAAGGACACAAGTGCAAAGGCCGCCGACCAAACGGCCAACTTAAGAAAGGTTATACGATCAAGAACGGGCGAGTGGTGAGAGCGAATGCCACGAGAAAACGTTACAAGAAACGCCGATAAATCACACGAATCAAAAGAGTCACTTTTGTTATAAAAGTGGCTCTTTTTGTATGCCCTCTATAAGAGACTGAGCTATCAGCATTTAGTTTTAGTGCTAATGATTTAAATCACTGTTATAAATGGGGTTAATAGGTATAATTAGTCTCGATAAATCAGACGAGGAGATAAATTTTGCAGCGTAAGATTCAAGTCGAAATTCAAGAAGATGAATTACTGAAGTTCGAGAAAATAAGTGGCATCTCGTACAAAATCAAAGGTAACTACTCAAAATTATTTTTGGTTGACTTGATGGCGTTTCATAAATTATTTGGCGTTAGCTCTGATGAAGTTTTTATGGTGCTTAATGATTATGAAAAAGGTTGGAATCGCGCTGGCATTAAGGAACCAACGCCTTTTAAGCACCCATCGTTAAAAGGGCTACATCATATCCACTTCGTATCTTCTCGCTACATTCCTCATAATATTAAAATTGGCTTAGGGAAGCATGGTTTAACGAATATCATCAACAGAGCCTTGGAGGACGATACTAAATCTCCTAACCAACAAGCTAAAGAAATTGCAGAACAAGTAGTATCAGGAACTCTTGATCAACGAAAAGCAAGGAAAAAAATGACAGGGGAATGGGTCGTGTATGCAAAGTACAACGATAAACTCTACTATTTGTGCTTGGCTCGCCATGATGATGGAGACGCGTTTATTCGTAATAGAATTAATCAATATTGCGTTGAAGAATTTCCCTTTCTGAACTCATTGTTAAGTAATGAGTACGTTAGTTAGCTAACAAGAATTCTAGAGTGATATACAGCGCCAGGTGCTAGTTATTTAATTTGTTTTATATTAAAAAACAATGGGTTAACGGTATATTTGTATGACGATTAGATTGAGGAGTCTATTTGATTATTGAAAGAATAAAGTTTTGGGCTTTGGCTTATTTTGCTAAGTATGCTTGTCCAAGTAGGTTCTCACTTTCTAGTGAAACTGCAAAGAATAATGACTTCTATGAGACCAATGTATATTTCCCTCAAGGGACAGTAGAGCAACTCGATTCAATGTCAAAAGAACGAGTCGGGACTCAAAACGTATTATATAGATTTATTCCTTCCAAAAATGGACTGCAAGCTAACCACTTAATTAGAGGTTACAGGTTTTTAGATGACAACCAGACCGTTGAATGTTACGTGTCGGATGCTGCACTCAAGCATGCCCGTATAGACGTTACTTATTACCTAGGCTATTGGAGAGATGAAAATACACACTGTACGGCAGGTAAGCTTGTGCAAATGGTTTTATGGCGAAAATGGCGCTTAATGTACATCAGTATATTTTATTCGAGGGTCCGCCAAAAGTTTCGTTCTTGGCGAGTTTCTAAAAGGCTACGTACACCTTTGCGCTCGAAATACGAAATATATGAGTGTTTGATGTCTAGCGATAAGTTCCTAACTAGGGGAACATTTAAGAAAAGTGATCTCGTTGAGCTATTTTTGGGTCAAAAAAGTATTTTTGACTATGAGCTTCATAGAAAGTTTTCACAATCCCTTGATTGGATTTTGGAAGCAAGTGTAGAGGATGGAGAAATTGTCAGAATTAGTCATGCTAATGAGTCAGACCCTTTATATAAAATGAAAGGAAAAGGTATTCACTACTTTACTCAGACCAAAGAAAATATACGAAATGAGGAACATCAAAAAGAAATTCAAAAGACGCAAGTAAGTATACAGAATAGAATGTTATTCCTAACTTTTCTGCTCGTCATTGCAACATTTATGACCGCGGTCGACAAGTTTGATGAGACTCTAGGAGTTATGTATAAGGTGGTTGATTGGTTAACCCAATTACTGGCTTTCGGGTAAGCCACATAACAAGTATTTAAGAGTGATTTTCAACGCGTGATATTTTACTATGCGTTGATTTTGTAGCTGAATCGCTCGTCCTATATATGAAGGGAAGTTATGAGTTTTAAGTCATGGACTAGCTATATGCAGTTTAGTCATTCAGTTAAAAGCAAATCACGATATGTATTAGACGCCGATTCTCAGGAATTTTTGGAAGGCATCAAAAACACATGTGTAAGTAGAATAGAAGTGATTGCCCCAAATTCATTGCTGTGGCGAGCACAAATGGGACATAGTGCTATCCCTTTGATGCAGGACGATATTGAAGTTGATGAAATATATGTTCCCTATTCAGAGTCTAGGATGAGGCCTTTGACAGATAGCGCCACTGAAGGAAGAGCAAACTCTAAGGGAATTCCTTGTCTGTACGTTGCATCGAATAAAGAAACTGCTATGTCAGAAATACGACCTTGGTTAGGTTCCGTTGTCTCAGTAGCTAAATTTTCTAACAATTGTGAACTTCAAGTTATTGATTTTTCAAAACATCATAATGGGTCTTTACCATTTTTCTTAGCGGAACCCGAAGATGCTAAGAAAATTGAAGCTGTTTGGACGCATATTGATAGAGCCTTTTCTGAGCCAGTGACTAACAGTGACCAAAAATCCGATTATGCTCCCACTCAAATAATTGCGGAGCTGATAAAGTCTCTAGGTTACGATGGAATTGCTTTTAAAAGTTCCTTAAATACCGGATTGAATCTTGCGTTATTCGATCTTAATTGTGTGGATTTTATTAATTGTAATCTTTTTAAAGTCAATAACATTCAATTCTCTTTCGAAAATCATGATGATGAACGCTACACATAAGACGGATCTTAAAACTGATTCACTATTCTCGCTCCAGTCGGCATTATTTAATACGTTGTAAGTAAGGAAAAAAATGAACAATCACGAAAAAATAAAACAACTGAAGAAATTGCTCAGTAGAGCTGAAATGGTAACAGTAGAGAAGAGTAGCGACCCTGACTTTAAACAGTGGAAAAACTCGGTAGAAAGAACATTTATTAAAGTGTTCGGAAAGGATTCAACGGAATTTGGACACTTTAATGACTTACTTTTTCATTTTCGAGTACTCATGTTCACAGGGACAAGTGATTATACCGCTGACCACTTAAGATGTTTCCGTCGTGATTTCAAAATGTTAATCAGCTCTATCGAGGAGTATATCCAAGACTTGGAGGATGAATTGCCTCAAGAAGTTGGTGGAAAGATGATCGACTCGGAAACGAGTATTAATAAAGTATTTATTAGTCATGCTTCAAAAGATGCTGAGATTGTAGAAGAAATTATAGAATTGCTTGAGGCTATTGGAGTTGAATCCAATCAAATTTTTTGTACGTCTTTTGAGGGCTACGGTATTGAGCTTGGTGAAAACTTCCTCGATGCAATAAAGAATGAGTTGTCATCAGACTCTATGGTTTTGTTCGTTCTGTCTGAGCACTTTTATGCAAGTCCAGTGTGTATGTGTGAAATGGGCGCTGCATGGGTTCTGTCTAAAGAACATATACCTCTTGTTGTTCCTCCTTTTAATTATTCGGATATAAAGGGTGTTCTTCCATTAACGCAAGGTATGGTTTTAACTGACGCAATGAAGTTGAATTCTTTCAAAGAAAAAATTGAAAAAACATTCAATATTGCAAATAAACTGAGCTTTTCTACTTGGGAACGAAAAAGAGACCGAGTATGTAATCGCTTAGGTAAAGCTCTCGGTTGATGTAAGAACGCGTGTAACAAAGTATCCAAGGGTGATTTCTTACGCGTGGTGACGATGAGTTGATTAACGTGTAATTTCCCAACAGAACTTATCATTATTTATTAACAAAAGCGCCAAATTCAGGCGCTTTCTTCTTGTTTTTCCGACTGTTTTTTTTGATTTTTTCTTAACGCGTCGAGTATTTCTTTCATGCGCTCTGGGGTTGCTTTGGGCGCGTTTGGTGCCGGCGCTGTGCGGTTTGTAGAGCGGGGAAGTTGTGCTGCCATATTGTCGCCCTCCATCGAAGCCCATTCGGCGATGAACTCGTGATATTCTTCAATTTTAGCCCCGATGTATTCTCGGTAACTGGTGTCAGTATAACACAAGTTGTCGTAGTACTGAGGCCACACCTTCTTATGGATCCCATTGCCGGATTGCTCGTCAACGTGGAACGCCATCGTCATCGCTGTATCTATTCTTGTTAACAGGCAAGACAGATTGTCGAGATCTTGATAAAACGTCGCCGCATGGAAGCCTCCAGAGCCGGTAAACACCAGCTCTCC
This sequence comes from Vibrio sp. G-C-1, assembly GCF_021728015.1. Taxonomy (NCBI): domain Bacteria; kingdom Pseudomonadati; phylum Pseudomonadota; class Gammaproteobacteria; order Vibrionales; family Vibrionaceae; genus Vibrio; species Vibrio sp. G-C-1. The sequence continues at coordinate 6,433 of NZ_JAKKCR010000008.1, forward strand.
AGTGGTTGCGTTATTGCCGATGGGCATGTCTATCAACGCACCGGTGTTTTCCGTTACCGCAATCAAGCCAATCTCATCGCGCTCGTCGAGCGCTTGGGCTAACTGAATGTATTCCTCGTCAGAAATTAAGGCCAGAAGCACGGCTTGCGCGAGGATAATAGGGTGCTCATCACCCGAAAAAAAGATCACTTGCTCGAGACACACAACGTGTTTGCGCGTCTCACAGTCGACCTCCAAACCACTGACTTGGCTGGTCCACATGGCGTCGCCTGCGATGAAGATGTTCGGACTGGCTATTATCGTTGTCATGACGTTCTGAGTTCCTAGGTTAAAGACGCTTATCTCGAGGGTTTTGACTCTGAATGTGGCCGTTATTTGAATTTGGCCGGGATCCAGGGCTTGGGTGGCATGCGACGACCGCCACGAAATGGCAAGGGATGCTCTTTAGCCGGATAGTATTTCGGGGACTCAATTTTGCCGTGGCGCTCAACCAGTTGACGGTGCTCGTCACGCCAGTACGCAAAACTGAGCAATTCCTTGGGATTGAATTCGCGATCTTCGGGGGTAATGAGAATGGCACGGTCAACGTTGATCCGAAATCCGTTCCAACGATGATCCAGGGGCAAGTAACCACGGGCGTGAATGTTCATCAATTTTTCGGCCAGTGGATTGACCGGTACCGCGCCAGACAGCCATCGCTTGACCGTGATCGGTTGCACGTAAAAATACGCGGCGGCTTCATGAATGTCGTCGAAGTAGCGATTCAACAGATCGGCAAAGCGAGGCGTGAGCATGTGATCTCCTTCAAGTTATCAAACATCCGTCGAATTATTTTTTCGATGACAAAACACGATGTTCATCGGTGAATTCGATGAAACTTGTCGTCAAACCGGAAAAAAGAACAGTGACGAAAACTAGGTATAACGCAAAATGGAAGGACGAAAACTAATTAATGTTCGTATTTATGTGGAAACATTTTGAATTTCAAGCGGCTATAACACGCGTGTACGCAAAATCTGCAAGAACTAAGGTGCTGAAACCCCTCAGATTTCAATGTCCGTCACTGCGTATTATGTACGTTATGTTAAATTGGTTTTGGTGTTTATAAGGCAGGTATCTTTGTGTGATGCCCTGCCTTTATTTGGTGTCGATATTCTCTGATTTATACTGTGTATTTAACCATATTAGCTATTTACCATAAAATACCTAATAACCAGTGATAATAATCTTCGATTTTACCCCTGGCATTAGTTAGAGCTCAACCGCCAGCAAATTTAACTTTGTAGCCTTTCTTTTCAAGGTGCGCTTTGAGCTTGTCACGAGCGTCGCCTTGAATCTCGATGTTGCCATCTTTTACTGAGCCGCCGCAGCCACACACTTTTTTGAGTTCCGCTGCCATTAGTTTTAATGGTGCGTCATCTAGGTCTAAGCCCGTTACGATAGAAACGCCTTTGCCTTTACGGCCTTTGGTTTCTTTTTGGATTCGAACGATGCCATCGCCTTTAGGACGTTGGACTTTCTCTTCTTCAGGTTTAATGCGACCTGTTTCTGTTGAATATACTAGGCTCATAAATTACTTCTTTTGTTGCTCTGCTTTTTGTTTTGCGAGTAAGTAAGCTTCTATATGACGCTGGATTGCAATCTTGCCGCCTTTGATAAGACGCCCGTTAAACATGCAATACCACGCGTTAGGCTCACCGGTGTCATTTTTGATCTGATAGCCATTGAAGTTTTCAGTTAGGCCACCAGTTCCTCTCGACTTATTTAATGCAGTGAACTCTTTAGGGTCAATAATAGACGCCGTGTCAATCCACCAATCAATACTCTTCTTCACGGCAGCTAGGTTGCCCTGAATCACATTGTTTTTTAACTTAGCACGCCAAATGGTGTTATTCGCATCCATCGATTGCAGATGGACGCTACGGTAAATTGAATTAGCCATATCTATTAATCATCTTTTTGTTTTCACTGTATTAATCATAAGTATACTTATAATGATATCAAGCATAATATGGTAAAAACACCTGTCGAGGTACGGTAATTTGCGAAAAAAAGTCCCTATTTTAACCGACTCTGTGACAATTAATTCATTTGTTGAAAAATTGAACAGGCACGCGACAATTGAAATTATAGATGAGTTAACAGGATACCAGTACTCTCGTAACTCACTGTTGGGTATCTACAGTGATTGGAATCGCTACCATGCGTTCTGTACTAAAAACCGTATCAACACACTTCCTGCCTCTATTACTGCTGTTCGTCGTTTTCTTGAGACTGAATCCAGTGACAGAAAATACGCATCTTTAAAACGTTACACTGCAACACTTAGCTTGTTGCATACTGTGCTGAGCTTTGCCAACCCAATCAAGCATAGACAAGTTCGTTTTGCCCTGCTCCACTTGCAAGCTCAAATGGCCGGCGACGCTAAGCAAACCAATGCCATGACTTCAGCACACCTCGCTGAGTTAAACACGTTACTTTCAAATGAGAAATCGAGCTTAAAAGAGATCAGAGACATCGCCATTTATAATGTGATGTTTGAGTGTGCTTTAAAACGCTCAGAACTTAAGGCGTTATCAATGGGTAATGTCGAGTGCGTTGAAAATGATTACCAAATTACAGTAAAAGATTCTGCGTATCGGCTGTCGCAAGTAGCAAGTGCTGCACTTCAGCGTTGGTTTGCGTTTACTGGAACACAAGATGAGTTACCCGTGTTTCGTGCGATAGACAAGCATGAGAATATCAGTCTGCAACCTTTAGATGATTCGTCGATCTATAGGATACTAAGAAGTGCAAGCGACTTACTTCAACTCGCAGAAAACCACCATTTTTCAGGGAATTCGATTCGTGTGGGTGCCGCACAAGAGTTGTCAAAACAAGGTCTTAAGGTAAGGGAGATTCAGGATTTTGGTCGTTGGCTCAGCCCTGCAATGCCTGCGCAATATGTGGGTTATTCGGGTACGGCTGAGACTGAGAAAATGAAGTTTAAAGCTCTAATCCCTTGGCAATAAGCTGACTATCTGTTGGCATTAAACCAATAGTTCCTTGGCTGTAAGCTGATGGCCTCTTTTGGAATAGTCAGCTTTTAATAGACAGCTAGTTAAAAAACGGCGTGATCAATAGACGACTGGCTTTAAAAACAAAAAGCTTTAACTCTGAAAAAGGCTCGGAATCTTAAAAAATAGCGCCTTGGCGGGTAAGCTCAAGGCGCTATTTTTTATTTAGCCAGTGGTGTAAGACTCGCTAAGATATTTTGGAAGAACTAAGAAATGCTCGTTCTCACACAGTTCTCTAAGAACTGGCTGAATTTGTGGCCATCATGTTCAACCATTTTAGGGAACATGGAAATTGGCGTCATACCTGGGAAGGTGTTGACTTCATTCAGGTAGATCTCGTTGTCTTGCGTTAAGAAGAAATCGATACGAGACAAGTGACGAAGCTTCATTTGGGTGAATACTTTGCGTGCACTGTCTGCAATTAACTCTAGTTGTTCGTCTGTTAAGTTATTTGCTTCAACTTCGGTAATTGAGTGGCTGTCTGAGCTGTATTTCTCTTCGTAAGAGTAAAATGCGCCATTAGGTGCAATCACCTCGCCCGGTTTGCTGATGTGTAGCTCACCATCGATTTCATAAGCGGCAACTTCGAGCTCTCTAGGCACAACTGATTTCTCAACCAGTACTTGATCAGAAAAGGTAAACGCCTTATTGATCGCTTCGCTTAAGTCTTCCACTTGGTTAACTTGGTAACAACCTACAGAAGAACCTTGACGAGCCGCCTTCACGAACACTTTGCCCCAATTTTCAAAAGCTTGAGTCGCTTGTGAATGTGCTTGGTCGTTGTTGTCTGATAAAAACAGATACGGCGTGTTTGGGATGCCAAGTGCGTCGTACCAAAGCTTTGACGTGATTTTGTTGAAGCTGTTGTTGCTCGCTTCAGAACCACAACCTAGGTACGGAATCTTAGCCATTTCAAACAATGATTGAATGTCACCTGTTTCACCCGGGAAGCCGTGAATACAAGGCACAATGAAATCGACTTTAGACTCTAGGTTGTCGCCACGTAAGGTTTGATTATTGATATCTAGATAAACCAATTCACCTGAATCAAGACACCAGCCTTCGTTTTTAAGTTCAACTCTGACAACGTTAAAATCTGCAACGCTATTCAGTTGTTCAAAAAGGTAATTGGCTGAAACTAAAGATACTTCATGCTCTGAAGATCCACCGCCACAAAGTAGAAGGATGTTAATGGTGTTCATGGGTAAATTCGGTCCTTGAAACTAGGAATACTGACTTCAATGATAAACAAAAGTCGAAATAGGTACAGTGTTTTGAACGTTAAAATTGTGTTCGAAAGAACGAGCGATTAACTATTAAACAAAACTGCTGGTCTTAAAACAAAAGAAGGAGCATTTGCTCCCTCTTTTTGAATTAAAACTTAGTTCAACTTGTTAAGCGTTGGGTATTCAGAGTTCTTGATGTCATCAATGCTCTTAACAAACGGCTTCAAGTTTTGGAAAGTGGTTGGCAGCGTTGAGATTGCCTTTTTAGCTTCTAAGCGTGTTGCGTAATCACCGTAAAGTACGGTGAACCACTTAGTGCCGTTAACCATTTTGTAGTTTTCCCAAACTGGTTGAGAAGTCGTAGGTAGCATTTTCACGAAAGAATCGACTTTACTCTGGCTGCCAACAGCAACAACTTGAACCGTGTAACCAAAGCGCTGGTTCATATCTTGTTGTTTATTCGTTGGGCCTGTCACTACTGCAACTGGCTTAGCTTTAGTCGTTTGAGTGACTTTCTGCTCAACAGGTTCGGTTCTGATCACGTTGACAACGTTTTCTTCAACAACGCCTGTTTGCTCAGATTGAGATACAACTGGAGCTTCAACTTTTGCCGTTTTGTACTCTTCTTGATAACTATCTGAAGTTACATTGGTAACGTAGTCGTCAGATACACATGCAGCCAAGAGCAGTGGCAAAGTCACAATTGCAAATTTTTTCATGGAAAGCTCTATATCCTTAATAATAATTACTATAAATCATGCCGATACGTCGGTTTAGAATCAAGTTAACTTTGAGATTATACACCATTAGTGGGTGACCTATTTCACAAACTTTATGCAGTGTTTGCTTATTCATCTGAATTCGGTGAATTTGCCATCAACCCGTGAGTGAAAAGTAAGTTACGATGAACTTACGTGCATTGCTAGGATATGTCTATGAATCATCTTGATCCCCTCCTTAAACCCCGTTCAATCGCTGTTGTTGGTGCTTCTCAACGAGAAACGCGCGCGGGATATATCGTCATGAATAACTTGTTGCACGGGGATTTTAAAGGTGCGGTGATGCCCGTTACGCCAAAATATGATTCAGTGGCAGGCGTACTCTCATACAAGAACATTTTGTCACTGCCTATCGTGCCTGACCTTGCGATTCTCTGTACCAATGCGACCCGTAATGTGGCTATTTTTGAAGAGCTGGCCGAGAAAGGCATAGCCTCTGTCATTGTGCTTTCTTCCGACATGCAGCAACAAAGCGATAATGGCGAAACGTATGATGCACGATGCCTAGCGATTGCTAAAAAACACAACATTAGGGTGCTTGGCTCCAATAGCTTGGGGATTATTGTCCCATGGTTAAATTTAAACGCCTCTTTCTCTCCAGTGACTGCGCTGCCAGGTAAAATCGCCTTTGTTTCTCAGTCGGCGGCAGTGTGTACCACGATTCTAGATTGGGCGAACGACAAAGAGATTGGCTTCTCAGCGTTTATCTCGATAGGCAATGGCAGTGACATTGAATTCTCGGAACTCTTGGATTATCTGAGTACCGATTCTCACACCGAAGCGATATTGCTTTATGTCGATAGCATTACTGATGCGAGGCGCTTTATCTCTGCAGCGCGTGCAGCGTCACGCAACCGACGAATTCTAGTGCTCAAAGGCGGACGAACAGCGAAAGGCCGAGCAGCGGCAATGGCACATACCGGTGGTGCCGATACCTTAGACATTATCTATGACTCTGCGATCCGACGCAGCGGTATGTTGCGAGTTAAGAACTTACATGAACTGTTTGCTGCGGTAGAGACACTGACTCATTCAGTGCCCTTGCGTGGCGAGCGCTTGGCTATTGTTACCAATGGTGGCGGCCCAGCAATTATGGCCGTGGACACCCTATTTGACCGCGGCGGCAAGCTCGCAGAATTCTCTGAAGATACGCTCGATAAACTCAGTAAGGTTTTGCCATCGAGTTGGTCTCATAGCAACCCTATCGATATTGTTGGCGACGCCGGCGATCAACGCTATATCGACACCATAAACATCTTACTCGATGGCGACGAAGCGGACGCGATTCTTATCATGCACAGCCCTTCTGCAGTCGCACATTCAGCCAGAACAGCAGAGCGAATTATTGAAGCGATTAAAAAGCATCCTCGCCACAAGCGCTTTAATATCTTAACGAATTGGTCTGGGGAGTTAACCGCAAGGCCGGCGAGAAAGCTGTTTACTGAAGCGGGTTTCCCAACCTATCGAACGCCTGAAAGTTCAGTGGTTGCATTCATGCACTTGGTCGAGTACAGACGCAACCAACGTCAGTTAATGGAAACGCCGACCACGGCAGAAAAAGTGCACATTGAAGACTTGGCAGATGCGAAAAGTTGGATAGAACGCCAACTACTGGATAAAGATACAGTTAGTCTTGATACTCACCAAAATAGTCAGTTTTTCAAGCACTTCAATCTTGATGTGTTGCCAACTTGGATTGCTTCCGACCCAAGTGAAGCGGTGCACATTGCTGAAACGATCGGTTACCCGGTCGCCGTAAAACTTCGCTCGCCAGACATTGCGCATAAGTCGGACGTTCAAGGTGTGATGCTCAATTTACGAAACAGTAGTGAAGTCGCGAATGCCGCTCAGGCAATTCTCGATCGATCTCAATTGTCGTTCCCTACTGCTCATATCCATGGCTTGTTGATTCAAGGTATGGCTAAGCTTGCGGGCGGCCAAGAATTGCGAGTTAAGGTCACAACGGACGAAACCTTTGGCCCTATCATTTTACTTGGCCAAGGTGGCTCTGAGTGGGATGAATCGATTGATGCCGCGGCTGCTTTCCCACCGCTTAACATGACACTGGCGCGTTACTTGATCATTAGGGCGATAAAAAGTGGCAAGATTCGCCTGCAAAAACTGCCTAACCCAATCGACATTGAAGGGCTCTCTGAGTTGCTGGTTCGTATATCGCAAATGGTAGTCGATTGCCCTGAAATACATGATTTGGATATCCATCCAGTACTGGCCAATGGTGACAAGTTCACGATATTAGATGCCGATATCATCTTGAAAGCGTACGAAGGCGATCCACAAGAACGTCTTGCGATTCGCCCTTATCCGGTCGAGCTTGAAGAGAATATAGTACTCAAGGACGGCACCGAAGTGTTGCTACGCCCTATTCTTCCTGAAGATGAACCGCTTCATGCTGACTTTATTAATCGCGTCTCTAAAGAGGATCTGTATAAGCGTTTCTTTAGTGATGTTGGAGAATTCAATCATGAGGCGTTGGCGAATTTTACTCAGATTGATTTTGATAGAGAAATCGCGTTTGTGGTGGTTCGTAAGGAACAAGGTGTGCCTGCGATTATTGGTGTATCGAGAGCGCTAATTAACCCAGAGAACACCGATGCCGAGTTCGCGATTCTGATACGTTCCGATCTGAAAGGTGTCGGCTTAGGTCGTATTCTTATGACTAAGGTTATCGATTACTGCCGTGCGAAGCAGACTAAACAGATGTCGGGCATGACGATGCCAACGAATAGAGGGATGCTGACACTAGCCCAAAAGCTCGGCTTCGAGCTAGATATCAGTTTTGAAGATGGTACTGCAGATATGGTGTTACCGTTACTTTAACGCCCATGTCTTTTTAAGATGTTGGATACACCAAGACTTGGCGTCGCCCATTTTGTTGCGTCGCCAAGCCATGACGATATCGATCGGCTGTGGTTCTGTACCCGAAATCTGCTGTAGAACGCCAGATTCAATCAGCGGCTTAGCAATACTACTCGGCAAGGTGCCAATCCCTAATCCAGTTGTCAGAGCCTCTACCTTTGCAGGGAAGCTTGTTACGGTTAAACGAGGTTGTTTCTCGAGAATGTTGCGACTCAACGCTGGTTGGTCGCGTGCAGTATCCGCAATTGCAATAACCCTGTAACTTTCCCTCGCTTTTTGATCGAACTCGCCAGAACGTTTATGAACGTAGTGGTTTGATGCCGCGACCCATACCATTTCCATCTTACCAATAATGTCACTTTTCATATCGTTTGGAATCGTGTCGAGCTTGGGACATACCAATAAATCGGATCGGCCATCTGTCAGGGATTCCCAACATCCGGCTAAGATCTCTTCTTGTAAGCGAACACGTGTTTTGCTGATTTTCCCGAGTTCGTCGACCAACGGGAAGAAATTGGCAATCGGAATGATGCCATCAAAGGCAATGGTTAAATCGAGCTCCCAGCCATTAGCAAGAATACTCGCATCGTTAACGAGTTGTTCAGTGGCACCAAGAATGATTCTACCTTGCTCTAATATTAACTGCCCCGCTTCCGTGAAATTTGCACGGTGGCCTGAGCGATCAAAAATCATGATATCTAAGTCTTGTTCTAACTTCTGGATTTGATAACTCAATGAAGAAGGCGCTCGGTCCAGTTCATTCGCTGCAGCTGCGAAACTCCCACGACGATCAATGGCATCTAATATGTGTAATGCTTCAAGTGTTATTGGACTATGCATAGCTTTCCTACTTTATAAATGAGACTTGAATCACAAAAACAGAAGCATTCAGGCGATGAATGGAACTGTAAAAGTCTCTTTAATACAGATATTTAAGAGTATTAATTATGAATTAGTTGATAAAATTGAAAATTATTTAAATGCAAATAATAGTAATTATCATTTAGATCCAATATTATCTTTCGCAAATCAAGATAATACTATGGAACTAAGGTAACTATCAGATGTATAAGCAATCCCTACTCTCTGCTTCAATCGTTTTAGCGCTTTCATCAACATCAGCCTTTGCTGACGATTATGCCCTATTTGACGAGGTTGTTGTATCGGCAACTCGTACGAATCAAACACTTATCAATACTGCGGCTTCTGTTACTGTCATCACGGATAAGCAAATTGAAGAGAACATGGCGAAAGATGTGAATGAAATCTTCGAATACACTCCGGGTGTAACGATGAATTCAAGCTCTCGCCAAGGCGCACAGACTATCAACATTCGTGGCATGGAAGGTAAACGCGTTAAGATTTTAGTCGATGGCTCTTCTCAGCCAGGTTCATTTGATGGTGGTCCATACGCATTTATCAATTCTAGCGGTATTTCAATCGATCCCGACATGCTTAAAAGTGTCGAAATTATCAAAGGTGCTGCTTCAAGTTTACACGGAAGTGATGCTATTGGCGGTGTTGTTGCCTTTGAAACTAAAGACCCTTCTGATTTCTTGAAAGATGGCGAAGACTTCGGTGGCCAAGCGAAACTGTCTTACTCTTCAGAAGATAACTCTTTCAGTGAGCACGTTGCATTAGCTAATCGATTTGGTGACTTAGAAACATTGGTTGCCTACACTCGCCGTGACGGTGAAGAGCTTCAAAACTTCCGCGACTCTAATAACTTAGAGAATTACGCAGTAGAAGATCAAGACACATCAGCCGATAACCTATTGGTAAAATTGCAATATCAATTGAATGAAAGCCATCGTATTGAGTTTCTAGCTGAACTAATCAAAGATACTTCAGACTCTGACATTTATCACTCAAGCTACGATAGCTACACGGGTGCAGATGATACAGAGCAAAATCGATTTGCGATTAAACACATTTGGTTTGCTGATGGCGCAATTGCCGATACCGTGACCAGTAAAGTGTCGTACATTTCTAAAGAAGAAAATGGTGTGACGAAGCGCTTTAAGCCAGCGGGTCCAGGTATGCCACCTTGGGTGCCAGCTAACAACGATAACTTACAAACAAAAGACTATGAATACACCGAAGATAAGCTTGAGATCGAAACTCAGCTAGATAAAGAGATTAACAACCATTACCTAGTTTATGGGGCAACTTATACACATAGCGACATCAGCAATACCAATATGGAGTACAACTCTGATACTGCGACTGATGATAAGCTCTATGTATACACTCCTGATGCTAAAGAGCAAAAATTTGGTCTGTTTGTACAAGACGAAATTAGCCTAATGAACGACAAACTTATTGTTACTCCAGGTGTTCGTTTCGATCACTTCTCTACAGACCCTGGTAAAAATACAGGTGAGTCACTTACGGACTTCTCTGATTCTGCGGTAACTGGACGTTTAGGCTCAACATACAAACTTACTGATACAGGCACCATTTTTGGCCAAATTAGCCAAGGCTTTAGAGCCCCTTCTTTCGATGAACTGTACTACACGTATGACAACCCAGGACATGGTTACGTAAACGATCCAAACCCGGATCTTAAGTCAGAAACCAGTATCTCTTATGAGCTAGGTTACCGTCATAATACACAGGCTTCATCGTCTGAGATTGCGGCTTACTACAGTGATTACGATGACTTTATCGAAACAGTGGTAACGAAAAAAGTTGGCGGAACTACACACTATTCTAACGTTAACTTAGATTCGGCAACAATTAAGGGTGTTGAATTCTCTAACACGTTACTATGGGATGTTTTGGTAGGTGCACCTAAGGGGATTTCAACTCACTTCGTTGCTTCATATACAGAAGGTGAAGACGGAAACGGCAATGCACTGAATAGTGTTAACCCTTGGAATGCTGTATTAGGTCTTAACTATGATGCTCCAAACCAAAACTGGGGTACTAGCCTTAAGTTAAACTACACGGCTAACAAGTCTGGTTCAGACATCAACTTCGATGACGAAAGCGGCGGAAACGCTGGTCAAGCTGAGCTTCCAAGCGCTACGGTTGTTGACCTGACAGCTTACTACAAGCCAATGAAGGATCTTACTATCCGTGGTGGTGTATTCAACTTAACTAACGAAGAGTACTACCGTTGGAACGACATTCGTGGTGATGATGAGCTTTACAAAGAGAACTCTCAAGCGGAAAGAAACTACGGCATTTCAGCTAAATACGAATTCTAATTCGTTAAAATCCTGAATTGCAGATACTAAAAAGCCAGCTAAATGCTGGCTTTTATTATTTCACTAAAAATTGTATCAAAAAGGGATAAAGTGAAATTACTTCTCTGCCATCTCTTTCTTAACCATTACTGCAGCAGCAATGATGAAAGTGATAATTAGGCCTAGTTCCATGATTAACTCCAAAGAAAATTAACATTAAACATATAATTCGCGAGCATGATAACAACAACCGATACAGAATGATACTTTTTAACCACCAATTCACTTTTTATTCGATTTAGATCAAAAAAGATGCCCTAAAGCATCTTTTTGTATATTAATCATTCATGAAACGACTAGATCAGCCAGGGAAACCATTAGGATTCGTTGACTGCCAACGCCATGTATCTTCCGTCATTTCAGTCAATGTACGCGTCGCATTCCAGCCCAGCTCTTTTTGAGCTTTAGCAGGGTCTGCCCAACATTCTGCAATATCACCTGGGCGACGATCGACCAGTTTATAAGGGACTTGTTTACCGCTCGCTTTCTCGAACGCTTTAACCATATCTAATACACTCGAACCGTTACCAGTGCCAAGGTTGTAGATATGAAGACCGTCTTTACGCCCTACTTTTTCAAGCGCTGCGATGTGGCCATCAGACAGATCCATGACGTGGATGTAATCACGAACACCAGTCCCATCTTTTGTCGGATAATCGCTACCAAATACCGATAGGAATTCACGGCGGCCCACGGCTACTTGAGAGACAAATGGCATTAGGTTATTTGGAATACCTTGCGGGTCTTCACCTAGCTCACCACTTGGGTGTGAACCTACTGGGTTAAAGTAACGCAGCAGCGTAATGCTCCAATCTGGATTGGCTTTTTGGAAATCGGTTAAGCACTCTTCAACCATTAGTTTACTACGACCGTAAGGATTGGTTGCGCTTGTTGGAAAATCTTCGGTGATAGGCACACTCGCAGGATCGCCGTAGACCGTTGCTGAAGAGCTGAATACTAAGGTTTTTACACCAGCGTCACGCATTGCATCAACAAGGACTAACGTGCCGTTCACGTTATTGTCATAGTATTCAAGAGGCTTAGCCACAGATTCACCAACCGCCTTTAGGCCAGCGAAATGAATAACGGCTTCAATGTTGTGTTGCTTCATGGTTTCAGTCAAAAGCGCTTTATCACGAACGTCACCTTCAATGAAATTAGGGCGAACACCAGATACTTTTTCGATACGCTCTAGAACGCTTGGTTTACTGTTATACAAGCTATCAAAAAGTACAGGTGTCATTCCTGCGTTGATCATCTGGATACTTGTATGGCTACCGATGTAACCCATGCCACCTGTAACTAAAACATTCATGTTTAGCAGACCTTTTAATTAAAAATATTCAACCTATCACTTATGATACAACAACTTAGGTAGAGGTCACAAACGCCTACGGCTATTAACTATCACGAGAGAACACAAATTGACCTTTTCCTTTGCGTTTTGCTTGGTACATCGCCTCATCGGCAACCTTTAGAATCACGTCTATATCACGCTCTGAACCATCAACTAAGTGTATGCCCAAGCTCGCTCCAACATGAAGCGAACGCTGTTTATGGGTCACCTCTTGCCCGATCAGCTCCAACAGTCGCTCCGCTAACTTAGCTAACAAGACTTTATTGGTCTGTTTAATAATAAGAACAAATTCATCACCCGACAAACGTGCTACCAAATCTCCTGCACGAACTTGAGATAGCAACCGGCTCGATACTTCTTTGAGGATTTCGTCGCCCGCATCATGTCCATAGTTATCGTTAACGTGTTTAAAGCCATCGAGATCCAAATAGATAACCGCAAAATGCTGATTAGAATAATGGCTAGACGTGACGACATCATCCATCACCTTATACAGCTGAGCTCTGTTGGCCAAACCCGTTAATGCGTCGTGATGAGCCAAGTGTTCAAGCCTTTCCATCTCTTTGACATTAGATAAATCAGACAGTGTGAGTACCATATCAAACTCGTCTTTCTCGTTGCCTGACGAAACTCGATTCACTTTTACAAACATTGGAACCAAAGTGCCAGATGCACTCTTCTCCCATACCTCGCCTTGCCACTGCCCATAATTTTCCAATGAACTGCGAATTGTCGGCATTAGGGATGAAAACTGTTGCCAAGAAAAAACGTCAAATGGTGTTTTGCCCACCAGCAGATCAGCGTGATAACCAAGAAGTTGGGTGACCGCTGGGTTTACCATGGTAATTACATTGGATGAATTCAGTACGATTAAGCCGTCTTTACTGTTCTCAAAAACACCCGCGGCTATACGCTGGCGACTCATGGCCGTTTCTATCCCCGTGACATCTTGGATTGCATAAAGAATGCGACCGTGCTTTGACAACGAACGGCTGCTCACACGAAGCCAGCGTTTTGAGTTAAAGAGATCGGTGGTTTCGAGTAGTTCGTCATTCAGCTCAATATTAGCGTCGATAACCTCTTGTAAGAACCCAGTTTGCTTTGTTGCGATCAACTCTTGGATCAATAAATTTTCAAGAAACGCTTCGGTACACTTAAAAATGTCACGAGTGGCAGCGTTCGCATGAACGATGAACCCTTTTTCATCGGCTACCAACAACGAGTGCTGAACAGTTTCAATTACCTCATTCGCAAACGACTTTTCTTCTTGTAGTTTATCTAGCGTAAAATTGATTTGGTTGTCACGTTGTTGAAGTCTTTCGAGCATGGTATTAAAAGCTCGAACCAGATCCCCTATCTCATCGTGGTTCGTTGCGACTAATTTTGGTTGTTCTGAACGACGTTCAACAAAGGCTTGCATCGCCTCATTTAGGTCAAACATTGGATCGATAATTAAGCGTTGAACCAATTTGACCAATCCCCCGCCTAAGATCACCAGAAACAGCAGGTAGACGGCCGCAACCTTGAAAATATTCGTTAAGATCGTATTAAACGTCTCTTTTGATATTGTTACTCTCAAGTTAGCGATCACAGCGTCATCCAGCGTCACCGGAACAAGCAAAAAGATGAAATTCTCGGAGATGGCAAATTGGTGATCCGCGATGTCATTTAATTCATCGTTATTCGGCCTTGGAACCAGCGTATTACTGACTTGATAACTCGCAAAAAGCTGTTCGTTAATGTCATAAAGCTTCACCCTGACTATATCTTTGTCCGCAACGAAGGCTGACAAAATCTCCTGAGCCGAAGATTTATCCTCAAATAGAATCGCGGCTTGTAGGTTATAGGCAACACCTTGAGCTAACACTTTAACTCGCTGAATAAGACTCTGTTTTTCTCGCTCAAAAGTGACAGTGTAATTAACTGATTGAATCGTCACAAAAGTAACCGCGATGAAGATGACAATCGGTAATATCAGCTTGTTTTTAATCGATAAATTATTAATGAAAGACAACATTATTGGCCCTCCACTATAGCGATTCGTAATAGGTTTGAGCCGATGACGTATTCACCGCGTCTTGCATTCACTAAGTTGATCTTAGGCTTTAGCTTATTATCGATGTGCGTTAGCTCAATGACTCCTCCCATGTCCGTAAAGTTTGGGATATCGCTAATCGTCACAGTATGTGGTGAGTGGGCTTTACGGCTAAATTGATCATTATCGAGATCAGATAGATAAGTGATATCACACTTAGGAGTCACCATTTGATGTACTTGAATAGCGAGAGAGCGAATAGATTTCCCCTGTGTAATCGACGTCAGTGCTTTGCTTACCTTCTCATCGCCAATCACACAGAAGTTAACCGTATTCATGGTGCTTTCGTCGTTCCAACGAATAAAGTTGGCAATTCTAAAAAGGTACACCGCTTTCACTTCATAAGGCTTGAAACTAGCCGCCGATGTATTTAAAGGCATAATAAACATCGCTAAAGTGGCAAGGCTGAGTTTAGTAAAACCAAGCTTAATACGGTACTTGAGCCACTTAGAATTCATGAGAGACCCTCACATATACAGACTCTTGGTTGACACAAATCTCGGTAAGTTTTTGTGTCACTTTCGAAGCCGTTTCCATTTCAACATCTAACATAGACAACTCTTCAAGGCTCATTGACATGAGTTGGTCTAAAGAATTTTCTTGAGCAGCTACAAAAACAGGTGTCGTTAATGCTAGTCCTAAACAAACCTGGCGCGATATCATGTGCTCACCTAATATACAGATAGATATTAATCCTTTAATCAATAGTTCAACTATATATGAAATGCCATACTGGTAAATTTTTGGTGTCGAAAGTTTGAGTCAGGTCACTGTTTATTTATGGCATTTATAAGACCGTCATTACTTACCTCAACGTAAAGGATTAGCACCACGTGACAACGAAGATTTTGCTTAATTGCGACATGGGAGAAAGTTTCGGCAATTGGAAGATGGGCGATGATGAGTCGGTCATGGAATGGGTCGATATGGCAAACATCGCTTGTGGCTTTCACGCGTCTGACCCGCACGTTATGTCCAAAACCATAAAACTGGCGCAGCACTATCACACTCAAATTGGTGCTCACCCTGGTTATCAAGATTTAGTTGGGTTTGGTCGCCGTTCTATTCCTCATACTATGGACGAGATCAGTGAACTGGTTTGTTATCAAGTCGGTGCACTACAAGCCCTTTGCCGATATCACCATGCATCTGTTGGCTATGTGAAACCTCATGGCGCCCTTTACAACGATATGATGGCGAACATTGATGTGTTTAATGCGGTAGCCCAAGCCGTCGCTGAATTTAACATCCCCTTAATGATCCTCTCTTCGTCAGACAATCAGCAGTATTTAGATATTGCTGACGATCATGACCTGCCACTCTTGTTTGAAGCGTTTGCCGACCGTGCATACTTGAATAATGGGCAGTTATCGCCGCGAACTCAAAAAGGCTCGGTTTACGTCAATCAAGACGACATCTACAACCAAGTCATGCAAATCATTAATTACGGTTCGGTCACGACCATTGAAGGTGAAAGACTGCCTATTGAAGCCGATACCATCTGTGTTCATGGTGATAATCCCCAATCCATCGCATTAATTAGAAAAATCAGACAAGACCTTAACGCTTTTAACTAGTATGAAGCGTGTGATTGGTATAGCGCATGGCCTTATCACTCGCCTAACCGAGCATCTAACCAATTACTCGTAAGGTCTAATCGCTTTGTATTGGTTTAGACACGGATGTTAAAAACGCCAAATACGCAAATAAAAGGCAGTAAGTAAATCAAAGGCAAACAAACGTATGGAAACGAAATGACGACGAATCAAATTGAGTTCAATATAGCGCCAGTCGCAGAATGCAGCGTTTTGGTGACCTTGACGCTATCGCCTTCAAATAATCAATCTAGCACTCAATATGCGCAGTACATGGCTCACTTTTCTGATGCCATTCGCCAAAACTTAGCATCTGTATTGATGAATGTGACACCGGCTTACCACACAATATTGGTCGATTACCTACCTTATCGAATATCAGAACAGCAGCTCATTGAACAACTCAATAATTTGTTGAATCACGCTCTTTCGTCCTTCTCTAGCGTTAGTAACACGCGTAACACTATCGAGCTTCCCGCCTATTACTCACCAGAAACAGCACTCGATTTAGACCGATATCAAGCCAAAGGCATCTCGCTGGATGAGATCATTCAACATCACACCTCACAAACATACAGCGTCAGTGCCATTGGGTTTACGCCTGGCTTTGCGTTTATGTCTGATGTGGTCAACGAGCTTGCTTTGCCTCGTCATTCAACCCCACGTTTAAGTGTACCGAAAGGTAGCATCGCCATCGCGGATACGAAAACGGCGGTCTATCCTTCGGACTCACCGGGCGGTTGGAATATTATTGGCAATTGCCCACTCGCACTGTTTGATCACAGCCAATTAAAGAATGCTGATACCACGCAAACGCCGCTGTCTCTACTTAATGTCGGTGACACAGTCCGTTTCATCGCGATTTCAAAACAAGAATTTGTAGAGCTTAGGCTTATGAAGATTAGTGGAGATGTCGCTAATGGTTAATACAATAGCTAAACCAACACTAACAGTGATTAAACCCGGCCCGTTGAGTTTGATTCAAGATTTCGGACGATTTGGTGTTGCTCATCTTGGATTAACACAAGGTGGTCCTGTTGATGATTACTCGTATAGCTGGGCCAATCACCTGCTCGGAAACCCAGTCAACCGAGCGGCGTTGGAAATCACGCTTGGGCAATGTGCGTTACGAATCGATTTTGATTGCGAAATGGCGTTATGTGGTGGCGATTTACAAGCGAAGCTCGATGGTAAGCCACAGTCGAACTGGCGTACTTTTCAAGCTTTCGCAGGGCAAGTTCTCTCATTTGGTTTGCCTAAAAATGGTCTAAGGGCGTATTTAGCCGTTAAGGGTGGCTTCGATGTTCCATCTACTCTTCATAGCTGTTCTACGGTGACTCGTGAAAAGATTGGTGGATTAACGCAAAATGGAGAGCCATGCCAGCAAGGGCAACAAATTGCGTTTACCCAACACAAACTCTCTCGCCCGTTTAAAGCGTTGAGTGTTACCTTTCGATACACGCCTAATTACAACCTACCAGTGAACCTGCGAGTGATTGAAGGCTATCAAAGCGAGCTGTTCTCCGAGTCAGCAAAAGAGACTTTGTATAACGCACAGTATCACGTTGACCAAAATTCAAATCGCATGGGCTATCGACTGAGTGGTGAATCGGTTGATTCACCTGATATTTCGCTATTGTCAGAAGGCATAGCCTTAGGTGCGATTCAAATCCCCCAAGATGGGAAACCTATCGTGTTGCTTAATGACAGACAGACCATTGGTGGTTATCCGAAGATTGGATGTGTCGCCAGAATCGATTTACCGCGCTTAGCACAAGCCAAACCTGGACATGAGGTCTCGTTTAGTAAAGGCGATCGCTTAAGATTACAAGATGTGTGGTGCCAATGGGCTCAGTTTTTCGGTTATTGATGCGCCCCTGTAGATAAAAGCCACTTAAATTAAGAACATGAGCAAGACGTATTACCTAAAAATCCAACTTACTGTTTGCAGCAAGCTGGATTTTTTTGGTGAGGCCATCATGATTTAAACGCTAGGTGAATCAGCGCAATTTTAAGCGTGATCTTGACCTGATACCTTTGCAAGCGCTTCTGGGTATCCACGTTCTTGTGTCAAATCTATCGCTCTATTCTCAATAGCATTTAGATTAAGTGACATTGTCACTGAGTGTGTATCTTCAATCGATACTGACTCTGCGACATCAAACCAATGCTCAGCAACCTTTTGTGCAGCCTCTAAGGTTGAGGAAGCTTTGACTACTTCAAGTCGAGCATAGCGATCACCACAGAATGAAACGTCTGAAGCTCTTAAGCTCGGATCGGTTCCCGGAATCTGCTGTGCACCGAACAGAGGCTTACCACCTACCAGTGCAGAGCTAAAACTTGGGATGAACTGGGACATATGCGTTATCGCAGCGCGAGTTCTTAATTCAAGCTGCTCTTCACTCCAACCTGATACGATTTTCTTAAGAAGCTTAGAAGGCAGCTGAGGCTGTGATGAATCGGTTGACGATGAAACAAGCCCACCCTCAAACAGAGTAATCCCTTCTGTCATACCGTGAAGTTGGAATACACCATCAGCGTACGGTGTTAACTGAGCCATGCCTTGCGGTGTGCCTCTCGGGCCATGGAAGATAACCTCTGGCCACTCTTCCTTACATTCTTGCGAATACGGCCACTCTGTAACGTATGCGGCTTTGAACTCAACAAGCCTTTGTTGCTTAGAACCGACAAAGTCATCCACGATGCCCGTTTCAAAGCCACTTGCATTAATCAAGTAGTCGGTCGTTAAATGACAGCTTTGGTTCTCAGCGTCTGTATAAGTCAAAGACCAGCCTTGCTCTAACGATTCAACAGATTGTAATCGGCTGTTGGTTAATACTGAGCAATTCGATTGTTGCCCCAAAGACAGTTGAGCGGTTGCAGACAAGCGGAATACACTCCAGCCATACTCTTGAACCATAGCAACAGGATACTTAAGGGTTTCTAGATCCGTATGTTTAGCGAAAGGAATACACCAATCATCAAGCGATGTTGGTTTCAGAGGCTGTGTTTGGGTAGCAAGTGCTAGTAACTCTTCTTTGCTGTACAGCTTGTAATACTCTTCCGGTTTACCAAGCACTTGGTTGCTTTTATCTTGATTAACAAGCTCAGCATAAGCGTCCTTGATTATCTTTAGACGCGGAAGTAGATCCAACGGCTCTCCACCATCACTGTGTGGAACAGCGATAATTGTCGGACGAATATTGATCGTGTGGGGAAACAAGCGGACGGTATCAATTGACTGCGTGAGTAACTGCAGACACTGCTCTACAGAAATATCTCGATACAAATTGCCGCCAGCGTGCAGGTGGCAAATTGGTGGGCCATTAACCAAACTCGGCCCTTTTTCCAAGATAGTGACCTTAAAACC
Organism: Vibrio sp. G-C-1; assembly: GCF_021728015.1. Taxonomy (NCBI): domain Bacteria; kingdom Pseudomonadati; phylum Pseudomonadota; class Gammaproteobacteria; order Vibrionales; family Vibrionaceae; genus Vibrio; species Vibrio sp. G-C-1. Next base: position 26,039 of record NZ_JAKKCR010000008.1, read on the forward strand.
CAACTCACTAAAGTGAATCGCGCTTGTTGTTCCGGCAATACCACCACCAACAATGGCAATAGAAGGCTGATTTGTATCCGTTTTGTTGTGGTTCATCGTGTTCTGTAGAATAAGATTAACTGCCGCTATTCTACTTTTGTTCTGCGATGAATTAAAACACATTTTTATCAAGGTCTTAGTTAAGTGGGATTTAATATCTATGTAAAAAACATAAATAATCTCTTGACTCAATAACTCCAGATAGAGTTTTAAAGGTTATTCTAACAGTCAAAATTGTCCTAAGTGACGCCACATAAAGGCTGCATCAGTACTCTTAAAACATAGATGTTAACTTATCCCTAAAGTTATCCACCGTTTTTGTGGATAACTGTTGATAACGTTCTTGCTAAGTTGCGCAAACCCTTTGTTTACAGGGACTAACCGCTGTTCATTAAATCGGCATTATTGTGCGATTAGTTTTAAAAAACACTAAAAAATTGGAAAATTAAGGTGCGATATTCGTTACTTGTGCTACGCATTGGTCAAATAAAAAACGGTCTAAAGCGACGCCTTATAAATAGTGCATGACTAAATATAAATAATGTCACTTTTAGACCGTTTTAAGCATTTGTGAGATCTCGCTAGAGACTAGCCAAAATCCTTGTTTACTGGTGCCAACAAACGTTTGATTAAGCTATTCACTACCGCGGCCAATGTGATAAACGTTAGCACGGGTAGCGCCATCCACAGCATTGGGTGGAGTGAAGGCTCTAACTCGAAGCCAAAGTTCATTACCCCTGCAACACTGAGCTCAGAACCCATCGCAGCAATAGAGCCAGCCACTAACGCCATTAACCCGTATTCACACCAAATAGTGTTGAGAATTCGCTTCTTACTCGCACCTAGAGTGCGATACAAACGTATCTCTTGTTGTCTTTGAGACAAGCTCAATCGCAACAGAGTAAAGATTAGCAACAACCCCGCTACCACACCCAAAGCCGCAAGTACGGTTATCGACCAAACAATCTGTTTGAGCAACTCTTGGATCTTGCTACCCATTTTACGAATATCCATCAAACTCACGGTTGGGTGATTTCGAGAGAGTTCGTTGAGCATCTGATTATGTTGTTCTTCTAGTCGGAAACTCACGAGCCAAGTAGAAGGAATAGAGCTCAAAACATCTGGCGTAAATATGAAGTAGAAATTCGGCTTCATTTCTCGCCACTCTACTTTTCGGATGCTGTTCACCTTGGCAGAGACATTCTGGCTGTTGATTGTGAACGATAACTCATCGCCAATCTTTAGACCCAGCTGCTCCGCGACATCGGATTCTACAGATACGCCCTGCTCTTGTGTCCAGCTGCCTTCTAACACTTCATTGTACTCAGGCAGGCTATCTCCCCAAGTGAAGTTAATTTCGCGGCTTAATGCGTCTGTTTCTTCTGAGGTCTCGCTGTATTTTGCCGCCTCAACGCCGTTAATGGTTGTGAGTCTTCCTCGTATAATTGGAAACGCTTGAGTACGCTCTACTGCGTTTGCATCAATCGTCTCGAGATAACTGTCTTTCTCATAGCTCGCAATATTCAGCGCAAACGCATTTGGCGCGTTTTCAGGTAAGGTTTGTTGCCAATCCGACAACAAGTCACTCCTGACCAACCAGATGATAGACAACAGCATCAGTGAAAGCGCTAAAGAACCAAATTGAATCCCTGTTGCTAATGGTGTGCGATTAATTCGGCTCAATGCCAAGCGCATAGATGTCGACGTCGGCAGCTTGCCGACCAAACGCAGAACAAGCGTACTGACAATCGCGAGCACTAAGAACAGGCAAGCGATACCCGCAAGAACTATCCATACCAACAAGTTATCGCCGTACATCAGCATCATTGGAATAATAGGCACCAGCAACAACAGGTATTTCTTGTAGCTTTCATTGGACTGATGACTTGATTGAATCACGCTGATTGCCGAGGTGTTTACCAAGCCAATTAACGGAATACCAAGAGCAGGCACACCAATGAGGATGCTTGATAAAATCGCCAAAATGACAGGTTCAATACCATAGCTAGGAAGTGGTGTCGGCAACAAATCACCTAAAGGTATACGAAGTAGAAACTCTAAGCCGACCCCTATTGTAATTCCCAGTACAGCGCCGATGACCACTAACAGAGACACCTGTACAAACAACCATTTAATGATCCATTGCTTACTCGCACCCAAACTTTTAAGCATCGCAATGGTTTTACGGCGACTCGCAACATAATGTTGGCAAGTAAGTACCAAAGTGGTCGCCGCCATTATCACAACGATAGCCACAGTTAACGAAAGATATTGAGTTGTGCTCTCGAACATGTCGTTAGTGCGACTCGCAGAGTCTTGCGTGCGCCAGCGATCGCTCGGTGTTAATTCTACGCTGTCTTGCGCGGCTTTCAGTTTTGTATCATCACCGTTTAGAAACAGCCTAAAGCTTACACGACTGCCCGGTTGAATCGCTCCAGTGGCCTCGATATCGCTGGTATGAATTAGCACAGCAGGCATTTGTTGGAATGGGTTAAAGCTCAAACCTGGCTCTTGGGTGATACGCCCTGTTATCGTTAAATCGGCATCGCCAATAGTGACATTGTCACCAATTTCAACCTCAAGCTGTGCAAATATACGCTCGTCTAACCAAAGTTCACCTGGCTCAACATGGTTACTTGATGCTTTATCAGCACCCTCTAAGATCATTTCACCGCGTAATGGGTAATTACTTTCAACCGCTTTCACCGTTACTAGCTGCATCGAGTTATCACTGAATGCCATGGTTGAAAAACGGGTCAACTGAGAGCTTTCTAACTGTTCAACCTGAGTGAGGTCTAGCAAGGGTTGCGGGATTGGGTTTGCTGAAATAAACACACTATCGGCAGTAAGCGCATCTTTGCCTTGTTTAACAATCACCTGCTCCATACGTTCGGCCAATGCCGACAATGCAAAAACACACGCAATGATCAGTGTTAATGCTATGGAAACTGGCCACAACTGACCGTGTCGAATCTCTTCGACACTCCATGAGAACAGGCGTTTATTCAGTCCGTTTGATGAATTCAATTTAGACTTCCTCTATCTGACCGACATGCATCTTAAGTGTTCGTTGGCAACGTTGTGCGAGTTTAGGATCATGCGTCACTAGAACAAGCGTTGTGCCGTGGGATGAGTTCAACTCAAACAGTAACTCGACAATTTTGGCTGCCGTTTGTTGGTCTAGGTTGCCTGTGGGTTCGTCAGCAAAAAGGATTTTTGGCTTGATCATAAAAGCACGAGCTAAAGCGACTCTTTGTTGTTCACCGCCTGATAGCTGAGATGGCAGGTGATCAAGTCTGTCTTTTAAGCCCACTGATTCAAGCAAAGCCGTCGCACGTTCAATGTCTTCGTCTTCACCTTTAAGTAAACAAGGAAGCGTGACATTTTGCAGCGCAGAAAGGCTTGGGATTAATAAGAAGCTTTGAAATACAAACCCTACCGACTCACTGCGGATCTTAGCCCTTGCCTCATCATCAAGCTGTGACAGCGGCTGCCCTAACAAACTGATTTCGCCTTTCGTTGGCACATCAAGCCCTGCAAGTAACGTCATTAGGGTTGATTTTCCTGCGCCAGACGTACCGACAATCGCAACAGTTTCACCTTCACGAATATCAATATCGACGTGCTCTAGGATTGTTAAATGTTCTTGATTAGTAGACACTGTCTTCGAAACAGCTTCTGCTTTAATGATGGATGTATGCATGACTCGACTAATTTCCTTTTTATTCTTTATTATATTTTCAACCGCTTCTTTGGCTCAAGATACCGAGTTAGATTCTAAGTTACTGGTACTTGGTGATAGCTTGAGTGCTGGTTATAACATGGACATCAAACAGAGTTGGCCAAGTCTATTGCCAAACGCATTAGCGAAGCATGACAAAACAGTTACCGTGGTTAACGGCAGTATTTCAGGTGACACAACCGGCAACGGGTTAGCTCGTTTACCACAATTGCTTGAAGAACATGCTCCAGACACGGTTCTTATCGAACTCGGTGCAAATGATGGCCTTCGTGGCTTCCCACCTAAGCTGATGTCTGCAAACCTTGATCAAATCATTGAGCAGATAAAAGCTGCGGGCGCCAAGCCAATTATGATGCAGATTAAAATCCCACCGAATTACGGTAAGCGTTACAACCAGCAATTTGAATACGTTTTTGCAGCGCTTGCTGATCAACAAAATGTGCCGCTTTTGCCGTTTTTCCTAGAGCATATCATCCTTAAACCTGAGTGGATGATGAACGACGGACTGCATCCAAAACCAGAAGCTCAACCTTGGATCGCCGAATTCGTCGCCGAAGAATTATATCAGTATCTTTAAGTTTTAATGGTCTAGCTCAATAAATTTTACATAGCTTTACGTTAGCCTGAGTGCATATCACCGTTAACTGTAAGGTTATTTATGCTGATCGAACCTATTATCAAGGGTGTGGTAGCCAAAAGCGCTCACCCTCTTGGCTGTCAAGAAGCCGTAAAGCAACAAATCAAGTTTGTTAAGAGTGCGCCGCAAATCAAAGATGGCCCTAAACGAGTACTGATTATCGGCGCTTCCTCAGGCTTCGGCCTTGCAGCTCGTATTGCCGTGACCTTTGGCGGTGCAAAAGCTGACACCATCGGCGTCTCATTCGAGCGCGGTCCTAACGAAAAGTCCCTCGGTAGTGCTGGTTGGTACAACAACATCTACTTCAAGAAAGAAGCCGAACGAGAGCAACGCACTGCTATCAACATCGTTGGCGATGCATTTTCACAAGAAACACGTACACAAGTTGTCGAAGCCATTGAAACCTACTTCGAAGGTGAAGTGGATCTGATTATCTATAGCTTAGCGGCTGGCGTTCGACCTAAGCCAAATTCTGATGAGCTTTGGCGTTCTGCCATTAAGCCTATTGGTGAAAGCGTTACCGGCGCGACTATCTCGCTAGAGCACGACAACTGGGTGACAAACACACTTGCTGCAGCGACGGAAAAAGAAGCCGAAAGTACCCTTAAAGTCATGGGCGGCGAAGATTGGGAACAGTGGATAGATGAGCTCATCAACGCTGAATCCATTGCCCCAGGTTGTAAAACCATCGCATTTTCTTATGTTGGTCCAGAAGTCACGCACCCTATTTATTTAGACGGCACTTTGGGACGCGCTAAAATAGACCTTCATCAAACCAGCCATGCGCTGAATCTTGAACTAGCAAACTTCGGCGGTAATGCCTATGCGACTGTGTGTAAGGCACTCGTCACCAAAGCCAGTGTGTTCATTCCGGGGTTAAGCCCCTATCTGCTCGCTTTATATAAAGTGATGAAAGAGAAAGAGACGCACGAAGGTTGTATCCAACAAATGCAGCGTCTGTTTAGTAGCAAACTCTATGGTCAATCAAAAGTCCCTCTGGACGGCGAACGCCTAATTCGTATGGATGAATGGGAACTCGATCCAGAAACCCAAGCCCATGTGACTGAGCTACTTGAAGCTATGGATGAAAACAACTTCCAAGCAATTGGCGACTATCAAGGATTCAAAGAAGAGTTTTTACAGTTGAACGGGTTTGCTCAACCGTCGGTAGACTATAAAGAGAAACTAAACACTGATGATTTTATAAAGTTAAAGCCTTAATCGAAACTTATCTCATTACTGAGACCCAGATTCACATTTGAAAACCTCTGCAAAATTGCAGAGGTTTTTTTGTGCAACATTTCTTATACTTAGTAAAAGTAAGATTCACAGTTTATTTGGTTCATCTTAATTAACACAGGATGTGTTGATGCATTTAGCATAATTGACTCGGAGTCATATGAAGAAGATAAAAACGATAGACTTAGATATCCCTGACGATATGGCCTCCAGTTGGCAGAATATTGTCGACCTCTTGGCTCAAATCACTGAAGTTCCCGCCGCACTTATCATGCGCGTTCACACCAACTACATTGAAGTTTTCTCTACCAGCCGCAGTGAGGATAACCCTTACAACAAAGGCGATTCTGAGACCTTAGGAAATGGGCTTTACTGCGAAACGGTGATGGAATCTCAGCAACAGCTTGTGGTGCCCAATGCGCTTGCCGATCCTGATTGGGAAAACAACCCCGACACAAAGCTTGGCTTAATCTCTTATTGTGGCATTCCGCTGTTTTGGCCTAACGGCGAATTGTTCGGTACTATTTGTATCTTGGACTCGAAAGAGAACCACTACACACCTACCTATATCAAGCTATTAGAAAGCTTTCGTACCTCGATAGAATCCCAGCTTAAAACCTTGTTTCAGCACGCTAAACTCACCCAAATGAATCGTGACTTAAAGAACCGGGTATACACTCGCACTAAAGATCTCGCGAGCCTCAATTATTCTTTAAACCAAGAGATTGATAAGCGAAGAGCGGCTGAACAAAAGATAAACTTCCAAAAGAATCATGACATCGGCACCGGTTTTTTTAACCGAACCGCATTCGAGTCTCGCCTAAATAACAAACTGTCGTCACAGCAAAGGCTGACGGACAGTTCATTTGCGGTTATTCATATAGGGTTTACGAATGGAAGGCGTATACAGGCTCGATATGGTTATGACGCGTTAGACCAAGTGTTAGTTGAATACCGACAACGTATCGACAGTATCTCGGATATCGAGGTACTAACTGCACGCCCTACTTCTATCGATCTAGTACTGGCGTTCAGCGTAAAAGATTTGCACCAACGCCTAGAAGAACTTTGCCAGACGCTCGTTAAGGTCGGCCATTCAGAGTTCGATATCGACAGTGACAAAGTACATTTGCATGCCTTTATCGGGATCGCGATTACTGATAACGAAGATGATGCGGAAAGCATTCTCCAGAAATCATCAGAAGCCATGCTCGCCTGTAAAGATTCCGGACAAAAATTCGCTTACTACTCTCAATCTCATACTGAACAACAAAGTCACATCAATAAGATCGAAGGTTATTTGCTTCAAGCTGTCCGTAATGATGACCTCATGCTCTACTTTCAACCTAAGGTATGTCCATTAACGCATCGTTGGGTCGGTGCTGAAGCCCTACTACGTTGGCGCCATCCAGTATTAGGTGATATCTCCAACGAAACCTTGATACATATGGCCGAGCAAAACGGCTTGATTTTCGAAGTCGGAAGCTTTGTTCTGCGTAATGCGATTGAAAAAGCGAAAGAGTGGTCCGAATACGTTGAAGATTTCAAGATGGCTGTGAATGTGTCTGCAATTCAACTCAAGAATGTGCACTTTGCGGAACAAGTGGTTCACCTACTCGAAACCTATCACCTAGAACCCCACTTCTTGGAACTCGAGGTGACAGAAAGTGGCCTGATTGCCGATGAAGTTGTCGCTAAGAATACCTTAGAATCGCTGCATGACATTGGCGTTACATTGTCACTGGATGACTTTGGTACAGGCTACGCGTCTTTCAGTTATCTCAAGAAATTTCCGTTCGACACGATTAAAATTGATAAGAGCTTCATCGATCAGATGCTTAACTCACACGAAGACTCGGAAATCGTTCGTTCTATTGTCCAAATCGCGAAGAAGCTCGACCTAAAAGTCACAATTGAAGGCATAGAATCGGAAGTTCAGGAGCAATTTATTATCAACGAGGGCTGCGATGTGGGCCAAGGTTACCTTTATGGGCGGCCAATGCCGAGCCAAGAATTCGAACACAGTTTAATCAATCAAAACTATTTGGGGACAACCCGTTACGCTTAAAGCGAAAAAGAGCAGTTTGTTTTGGATTTAGGCCTACTTTCTCTTTACTCTAAAGGTGGTGATTTTTATAATCGCCGCCTTTCTGTTTTAATCTTCCCTTTATATAGGCATTCCTCGTTATGGATCAGTTGACTGCAAAGCTTAAAAAGCTCGAAAAACAAAACTTCCGCGCATATCAACAAATTAAAGGTCAATACGACTTTGCTGATTTCGAATTACACATCGACCACGTTCAAGGTGACCCGTACGCATCTTCTTCACGTTTTCGCGCAACACGCGCCTGGTCGTTAACAGGGTTAGGTTGGCTGAAAGAAAAGTCTTACGAATACCAAGTAGCAGCGCGTGATTTTATTGCACGTAGCTTCTCTGAATTTGCTAAGCAAGAAACGACTGTGTCTATCGCACTAACAGGCCAAACTGTTTTGGATAACACATCTGTGGTTTTCACCGAGCACGGTATCGAAATTCGTTTTCGTATCAACCTACCGGCTGATGGGCGTAGTATTCTTGCAAAGAAAGCAATCAACATCATTACATTCTATTTGCCTAAATTTATTCGTCGCGCAACGCTTGAACGCGAACTCAACATTGAAGCGATGATTAAGCATTGTGAAGCCGTTGAAGACCAAGACGCGTTGCGTGCGCAATTGGAAGAAAACAACCTAGCGGCATTCGTAGCAAATGGCAGCGTATTACCTCGTATTGCTGGTAACTGTGACCTACCAATGAAAGGTGCGGTGCCTTTTGCTGCTCCAGAATCGTTGAGTGTTACTTTAAACACACCGAACCAAGGTGATGTGACTGGCCTAGGCATTCCAAAAGGTATCACGCTAATCGTTGGTGGTGGTTTCCATGGTAAATCTACGCTGTTGAACGCCGTTGAACGTTCTATCTACAACCATATTCCTGGTGACGGTCGTGAAGGTATCGTGACGGCGACTGATACGATGAAGATCCGCGCTGAAGATGGCCGCTGTGTTCACAACTTGAACCTATCAAATTACATCAACCATTTGCCGATGCAAAAAGACACATCTGATTTCAGTACACAAGATGCGTCTGGCTCGACATCGCAAGCCGCTTGGTTACAAGAATCAATTGAAGCAGGCGTTCAAACGCTACTTATTGATGAAGATACGTCAGCGACTAACTTCATGATTCGTGACGAACGTATGCAAGCGCTAGTATCAAAAGGTGCTGAGCCAATCACGCCACTTGTTGACCGTATTGGCCAACTACGTGAAGAGATGGATATCTCTACCATTGTTGTAATGGGGGGTTCTGGCGATTACTTAGATGTGGCTGATACTGTGATTCAAATGCACGATTACCAAGCGGTAGACGTAACTGCAAAAGCACAAGAAGTGATAGCTCAACACCCTACTCAACGTACTAACGAATGTGAGACGGCATTAGAAACGTTTGTTCCTCGTTCGTTAAACCGCGCAGCACTGATGAATATTCTTACTGACGGTAAGTTCCGTGTTAACGCGAAAGGCAAAGAGTCTCTGCGTTTTGGTAAGGAATTCGCTGATCTTTCTGCATTGGAGCAGTTAGAGTCGACATCAGAAGTTAACGCGATTGGTTGGGCATGGTTCCAGTTTGCACAAACTCCAGGTTGGTCAAATAACCCAGCTAAAGAGTTTAGTGCAATCTTAAGTGATGAGTGGCACGTTAATATGCCAAACTACGGCGATTTGGCGAAACCAAGAGTATTGGATGTAATGGCCGCACTAAACCGTATGCGTAAGTCTCAGTTCAAACCTTCGAACTAAGTTAGACTCAAGCATCATAAATTGTATTGACGGCTCTCATTGTGAGGGCCGTTTTTTTATTCGCTAGCTCTAGCTTTATATCTAGATCTAAAGCCTTAAGACCGTCTCCTGCCTCACTTTTCTTGTTTGGCGATAAAACCGACCAATATTGTACTTATCCTAAAAATCATGACACAGCTTTTACAAAACTATGGCGATATTCATATAAAGTTCCGACTCGACAGGTGTAACTAAATGTAACAAACCCTTGAGGCTTCAATGAATCATAAACGCGTTAAGATGCGTGACCATAAAAAAGAAGTAAATCTGTTCAAAAACCGTGTAACCGTTGCGTTTTGTGGGATCTTGCTGTTCACTCTTGTCTTAGTCGGCAACCTTTACCGACTTCAAGTCGAAAATTTTAAAAGCTATCAAACTCGTGCCGATGGCAACAGAATCAAAGTATTACCTATCCCCCCGACTCGCGGGCTTATTTATGACCGCAACGGTGTGCTACTCGCCGAGAATGAACTTGTCTTTAATCTGACGATGATTCCAGAGCAAACTGATGATGTCGATGCAATGCTTACCAAGTTGGACAAATACATCCCGCGAGAGGCTGAGCAGATCGCTCGTTTCAAAAAGCGTTATCACAACACTCGCCGTTTCAAATCGGTCACGATATTAGAGAACCTAAGCGAAGAGGAAATTGCTAAGTTCTCAGTGCACCAGTACCAATTCCCCGGCTTATCGATTGATACCAGCTTGAAACGATTTTATCCAAATGGAGAAGTACTTACCCATGTCTTAGGATATGTCGCACACATCAATGATAGCGATCTTAAGAGGCTAGAAGAAAAAGGCATCGAAGCGAATTATCAAGCGACGACCATTATCGGTAAGCTTGGTGTCGAACGCTATTACGAAGACATTTTGCACGGTACCAAAGGTTATCAAGAAGTCGAAGTAAACAGCCGTGGGCGAGTCGTCCGCACCATTGAGTATGTAGCTCCAGTAGCAGGAAAAGATATCGTTTTAAATATCGACCTCGAACTACAAAAATACGTATTCGACCAGCTTGATCACCGAACAGGCAGCGCGGTCGTTCTTGACCCGAAAGATAACAGTGTACTTGCAATGGCATCAAGCCCCAGCTACGACCCGAACCTCTTTGTCGACGGTATTTCTAGCAAGAACTATCAACGTTTATTGAATGATCCTGCTCACCCATTGGTAAACCGCACGACTCTCGGCGTTTATCCTCCGGCGTCAACCGTGAAACCATTTATGGCTGTAGCGGGACTGCAAGAACATGTCATCTCCGAGGATACTATTCGTAATGACCACGGCTCATGGCAAATTCCCGGTTCCAAGCGTAACTCTAAATCATGGCGAGACTGGAAACGCTGGGGTCACGGCCCTGTCGACGTTACTCAGGCCATTGAAGAGTCTGTGGATTCGTTCTTCTATCAAACCGCTTTTGACTTGGGCATTGACCGTATTTCAAGCTGGATGAATCGCTTTGGTTTTGGTGAACCTACAGGTATCGATATCTATGAAGAGAGTACCGCCAACATGCCAACCCGAGAATGGAAGATGATGCGTTATCGTACGCCTTGGTATCAAGGTGACACAGTTCCAATTGGCATTGGCCAGGGTTATTGGACATCGACACCAATGCAACTTGCCAAAGCGACTTCAGTGTTGGTCAATCATGGAAAGGTGATGCCACCTCATATCCTGAGAGCAATCTTGGATCATGGTGAGGACTTTGACACACAACAACTCGTTACACCTAAGCCTATGCCGTCTATCACTGAAGTCCCTGACAAAATATGGGATGTACCTATCAATGCAATGAGACTGGTAAACCACGGTAGTCGAGGTAGCGGCAGGCGCGCATTTAAGGGAACTAACTACACCAGCGGCGGAAAATCAGGTACGGCACAAGTATTTGATCTTGCGAAAGATCAGGTCTACAACTCGAAGAAGTTGGCTAAGCATTTACTCGACCATGCGCTTTACACGGCTTTCGCACCTTATGAGCACCCTGAGTATGTCGCGACGGTGGTCATTGAACACGGTAACGGCGGTTCAAAAGTCGGCGCGCCATATATCCGTAAAGTACTCGATTATGCATTTGAGCATAAAAGTGGTGAAAGCAAAGACCAGTCGTAGCACCATTAAATGAAGTAGTGACAACACTTAATCTAGTTGCAACACATAGTGTAGAAACAGCGCATAATGTAAAAGCAACACATAACGTATTTACAAAACATAATATAGTTACAGAACATAGCTTAATGACGACAAAGCCCCACTTGTATCACTCACAATGTGGGGCTTTCTGTTTTAGGGTTCTACTCAACTAAGCAGCTAAAAGTGCCTTTCGATTACGAGCTTCGTAATACATTCCATGCTTCACAGAGCGTCTGGAATCTCGCCGTATTTCCCTCGTCCCGATCTGGATGCCAGCGCAAAGCCAATTGTCGCCAGCGCTTTCTAATCTCATGGTGAGTCGCGTCCAACGGTAACTCAAACAAATTTAACGCTCGGCTTCTATCCATATCGAGTTCATCACCACCGACAAACTTTCTGTACCGAGTCCAGAACTCGTTCAGCAGCCTTTTGACTTCGCCCTCGTCCGCTTCATAGTTAATCCAATTAATGTAGTATTCTCGCAGTGGGTCTTGATGATCGATGCTGTGACTGCTTCCGTGATACCGACCATTCATCAATTCAATGTCCATCGCTTGGACTTGTAGCCAACCATCAGGGTGTAAGGTTTCTTGAAGCTGATAAAGCGCATTCATGATGAGGAAGTTCTTTTTAAACAACTCTTTCTCAGGTGCTGGGTCTAGCACCGGTACAAACCCAAGGTCGTTAAGGTGAGCCGCCAATGTGTGTACTTTCCAGCCGCTTGGCTTTTGCTTAAGCACTTCCATAATCGGCCAAAGCAATGGATTCTCCATATGGCAATGAAAGTTTGCTCTCACCTCTTGATGATTCGACATAGTAGACTCAGTTAGCTTTTCTGTATTAATGGATGACTAGGGTATTGGATACAATGAGCAACCTACATCATAACCATTGGCGTATCTCTTTTAATTGAAAGCGATTTTCTGCGATTTGTCGAGCTAATGGACCAACAACTTTCAAACGCTTGGCTCAAAGGCACCCTTTCATCATGAAACTGAAAGTCATTAAGTGAGTGCAACCGCCATCAATGCAGAAATGATCCTGAAGTACAGGTACAAAAAAGGTCAGCAATTTAGCTGACCTTTGATATCTATACCAATTTTAGTACGAAATATTTCGCTAATTAGATAACGCCCAGTTCTCTTAGGCGCTCCATTAGGTACTCGTTTGCTGTGTACTTTTCTGACAGCACAACTTCCGGTTTCGGGTGAAGGAATAGAGGCAAAGAGATACGAGATTTCTCTTGGCGTTCACCTGATGGATTGATTACACGGTGAGTTGTCGATGGAAAGTAACCACCCGATGCCTCTTGAAGCATGTCACCAATGTTGATGATCATGTTGCCGAAGTCACATGGAACATCTAACCACTCGTCGTTTTGAGCTTTAACTTGAAGGCCCGGCTCGTTTGCTGCAGGAAGAACAGTCAGTAAGTTGATGTCTTCGTGTGCTGCTGCACGGATAGCGCCTGGCTCTTCGTCACCTTGCATTGGTGGGTAGTGAAGAACACGAAGCAGAGTCTGCTCACTGCCGTTGATCATTTCAGACAATGCGATAGAGAACTTCTCTTGTACTTCTTTAGGAGCATGAGCTTCAACCCATCCTAGAAGCTCTTGAGCAAAAGCATTCGCACGTTGGTAGTAATCTAGAATCTGTTCTTTTAGCTGCTCAGGAATTTGGCCCCAAGGGTATACGTGAAAGTACTCTTTGATGTCTTTTACAGTGTGGCCCTTAGCAACTTCAGACACTGATGGTGGAAAATATCCATCTTGTGTTTCAACATTAAAGTGGAAGTTTTCTTTCTCTTCAGAGATGAAGAATTGGTACCAGTTTTCGTAAATAGACTCAACAAGCTCTTTCGGGATTGGGTGGTTCTTAAGAACACCAAAACCAGTTTCACGTAGAGAGCGAACAAATTGTTCTGCTGCGTCGTCAGCAAGGTAATCGACAGTTTCCAGTTTCATGACTTTTCTTTCTTGTTATGTAGTGATGAAGCGATTTTAAGGATCGCTTTGTTGTAAATCAAACTTTTGTGAAACTCTCGCAACCGTTTGTCTAGATACTGGGCGATAAAGCCAGTTTTCAACAAATATGGTGATTACAGCCCAATTGAACACTGTTCAATATTGTGTAACACTAATAAAAACTTCGACGAGAGATCTCGATATGACAATTACGCCACTTGCTCAAAATCGACCATTGCTTTCATTAACGACGCTTTATCTGATTGTGTTTCTATTTTCAGCGTTTGCTCCCTCTTCAAGAGCGGTATGGATTGCCGAAATTGTTCCGGCTCTAGCGATATTGGTGGGTATCTGGTGGTTATCAACAAAGCTGACCTTCACTAAGACAGCCTACGTTTTGATGTTTATCTGGCTGATACTACATACGATAGGCGCGAAATATACCTTTGCAGAAGTGCCGTTTGAATGGTTTAACAACATGATTGGCTCTGAACGTAACAATTTTGACCGTGTCGCGCATTTCTCTATTGGCCTTTACGCTTACCCACTCGCTGAGTATTTGATTCGCAAGAAACTGGCTCAACCGGTACTGGCATGTTTCTTTGCCTTATTTGCGATCATGAGTGTTGCAGCAGGTTATGAGATTATTGAGTGGTGGTACGCCGAGATTGCAGGTGGTGATGAAGGTATCGCGTTCCTTGGCTCACAAGGTGATATTTGGGATGCGCAGAAAGACATGCTGTGTGATACAACGGGGGCTATTGTCTCGCTATTACTTCTGAAACTTCAAGGGCGAGTTAGAGCTCAGTAGTTCGTGGATAGCCCGCTCAACTTCTTGCTTATAAGTTATTTAAATGCCACACACAAACTGTGTCGTGGCATTTGTTCTTTTCTACTTCATAGTCACCTTGCCACCCACAAACTTGTAGGCTGGCGTACCTCGAACCAAGGTATCTCGCGCGAATTCAATCCCACATTCAGGGCACACACATGGCTCTTTAGTGAAATCTTCAACAATACGTTCCTTAAAACACTTCACGAGTGCACCTTTGCCACCTTTCCGATACTTAAAAAGTTGCGTTTTGCATTTCGCACAGAAAATCTGAACCGTTTTGGTCGGTTGTTTCTTGTTTGGTTTAGCCATAGAAGTTAATGATTGAACTCTTTATTTCTTAAGTTTAGGTGCGACAAGAACCAAGCTTATCCCGAGTAAAATAACGGTCGATGATATAATGAATTGCATGGTGACCGGCTCGGAGAGTAACAAGACGCCACCGAGTGTCGCGATAACCGGCACAGAAAGCTGTGCAATGGATGCGACCACTGTATTCAGCTTTTTCACCACGTAATACCACAAACTATAACCCACACCAGAAGCCACCGAGCCCGATATAACCGCGTAAATCAAACCTTGCTCAGTGATAGAGACTTGAGGCATTGCATTAGGTATTACAACTAGAAGGCTTAAACCTGCAAGGATAACTAGCGAGCTAAATCCAAAGTTAGCGGTCGTCGATTGCAGTGCGTTTAAAGATTTCTTCCCTGCCAATGTGTAAATACCCCACCCAACTCCGGCCAGAGACATCAAGATGATAGAAACTAAGTCTGGTGCCTGTGTCGATTCAGTTGGCATTAACAAGTAAACAAGCCCTACCACCGATAACAAACATCCGCCCCACTCAAGTAATGACATCCTGTTTCCAGAGAACAAGTGCGCGGCAATCATCGTAAATTGTACTGCGACAAACAACACCAGAGCACCAAGACCTGCGCCAAGCTCTAGGTAAGCAAATGAGAAACCAAACATATACACAAGCAGTGACAATATTGATGTGAATTGAAACTGTGACTTTAGCTTTGTATATACCGATGTGCTGTTGTTTGCTAGCTCTTGCTTAGATTTTGATTGGGAAGATAAAGTGAATAAAATCAGAAGTGTAAGCGCACCAGACAAGATGCGTACGATCGAAAAGCTCAAAGGATCAATCGTTTGATCCATTAAAGCCCAGCGACACAAAACTGAATTAGCAGCAAAGGCCACCAGCGTAATAAATGTAACTATCACAGTTTGCATCGTGTTGTCCTAATTGAGTTGTTTGGTCCTAATAAGTGTTCTTGGGTTTCAATCAACGTCAGGCTTCACCCAAACTTGACTAAAGTCGAACCAACCTAATGCATTACATTTCGCGTTCTGCAACGTGCCACATTGATCTTTGTTAACGCCCAACCAACAGTGGAACATCGGAATTAACTGATTGCTTTGCACCAGTTGTTTACCTAACTGTCGTGCTGGGAATTGCTCGAATTCGCCTGAACGCCAACGATCAATCATATGACACCATTGGTCGAAGTCTTCAGCTGGGCTAGATTCATCAAGAAAACTGTAGTCCATTAACCAGCCGGCCAATGCATCGTCTCTGTTGTTAGCTATACCCATAGGATTAATCCAAATATCAACATTATCGGCGTGTGGAGGATCGGTTTCGTAACCGATAAGCTCAACATCGACATTATATTGCTTCAACACGGTGACAATCGCTTTGGCAAGTGTTGGAAACATCGGGTGTTGGCATTGGTACGCCAATCTAATGGTTGGTTTCACATTTGCTGGTGGACAGACTGGCGTGTTTAACTTTATGTCATACCAACCAGGTTTTATCCCATAGGCGTGCAGAACGCCCAAATCGATGACGGTCTCTTTTGGGATATGAACAAACAGATCAGCTGCATTCAATGCGTTAGACAAAAACTCCGCCCATGCGGGATCTTGTGCGATGCCCTTCTTTCTATTCAACAGTAAATACGTACAACCGGGATCAAGCTCTACTTCATCACTATCACCACGGTCGGCCATCACCGGTTTCGAAAGGCTTGGGTAAACCATAGAGGAATACGCTTCATCAACCACCCAAACCTCAACGCGATCAATCAACGGCCTGAAACCAAAGTATCCGTTGAAAGCCGTTAGTACGAGTTGCTTCTCATCGTTCTTCTCAATGCGATACGGCCCCGTACCAATTGGTCGAATATCGTAGTCTTCGCCACGTAAAATCATCGGTAAAGTGACCTTAGCGACCGACTCCGTGAGCGCGAGTGGGAAATACTTATCTGGGCGCGTTAAGAAGACATCGACCACGCAATTTGCGGGTGAAGAGACATCTTTAATATGCGAGAACAAATTGAGTGGTTCGAGCGCAAGAAGCGTGTCGACAACATGGTTCGTTAATAGAGGCTCCCCGTTATGAAAACGGACACCCGGCCTTAAGAAGAATCGCCATTGATAGTCACTGATTTTTTGCCATGAATGAGCAAGATCGGGTTGTAACTGATCATTTTCATCCAGTCGCGTTAACCCACTGAAGACTTGGCAGGCAATATGCTGCTCTGAACGTCGCATCGATTTTGTAGGGTTAAGCATTGAGAGCGGTCGGTAATAAGGCAAACGAATGACCTGCTCACCTTCTTGATATTGCACACCCAAATAGTTTTGAATAACCTGAGTAAGCTTGGCAGCATTGTGGTCAAGCACTGACAGCGCCTGACCAATTTTACCTTCCTGTAAGTACCGCCTCGCTAAGTTTTCACTGACATCGCAACGATTCTGCTTAAAGATAAGTTGAGATAACTTACCTCGGCCAGCTGCCGGTAGCCATTCTACCCAGCCTTGTTCTTCAAGTTTGTTGAGTACCATTCTTGCATTACGACGCGTACAACAGAGTACATCTGTTATGTCATCGAGCTGAACATCAGAATCTTTACCATCGAAGTATTCAAACAGGGTTTCAAATTGAACGCGAAGTCTTGGGCTGCTCATAAAGAGGAAAACTTATTCAAAGGACATTGAATTCAGTTTCCCTATTTTAAGACGTAAAATCAATCTTACTGACGTGTTTTTATTGCGAATTATTGGGTATGACGTCCCAAGATTTTATTCAAACAGAATGGCTAAGTACTTTTGCAGCATACGGTTACATCACATCGCAGCCGATTTCATTGGCGATGTCACGAAGCTGTTGTTCATTATCTAATTTAATTGACCACTTGCACTCAGAGCCATTCGCCGAAATGACATTTGCCCCTTTTCCAATTAATTGAATCGCATCAACTTGCGCTTGCAGCGTGACTCTATGTTCACCATCTAAACGAACAACCAGCTCATGTGCGGTTGCGATAACTTTTCCACTTTTAAACGTTATGACCATCGGTTTCTCTAGCTACTTCTTTGAAATACAAATTACTATTTTCTAAATAGAACACAGTTAACTGCTGCCGACTCTATTATCGCTTATGTTTCTTCACGGCAATCGTTAATCGACTCGTACAAACTAAGCGTTGACGCTCGTCAGTGATATTGATTTGCCATACTTGGGTAGAGACACCCAGATGAATAGGTTCAGCAGTACCGATAACATGGCCTTCACGCATTGATCTTACGTGATTCGCGTTGATATCTAATCCAACGCAATAGTAGCCTTCTGGTACGCAGAAATTAGCCGCCAATGAGCCAAGCGTTTCCGCTAGCACAACCGATGCGCCGCCATGAAGCATGCCTAGTGGTTGGTGCGTAAAATGACAAACTGGCATGGTTGCCACTAAGGAATTGTCGTTTACTTCTGTGTAAACAATGTTGAGATGCTCAATTAAGGTGTTTTTTGAGGTCGCGTTGAAGGTATCTAGGTCAACGGGCTTTTTCCAAATACTCATATGGGTTCCTTAATTATTGACTTTATTAGTGCGTGAATCGCTTTATTAGTAACTGAATAGCTTCATTATCGTTAATAGTGATCTTAACGATAACCATGTTTTTAAATACAATACTTATCTTACAGCTCTTAGTTATTACGCAAGTTGATGTTAACATGCATAAAAACCGAATACACAGAGGATATTGTATGACGTCATGGATGAAGTTTGCCTCGCTTCTCACACTTGCAGGCCTAACCGCATGTAGCGCTTCCCCGACAGGAAGAAACCAATTACTGCTTTTTTCTGATCAAGACATGTCTCAACTTGGGGCGCAATCTTTTGAACAAATGAAGAAAGAACAGCCAATAAGTAAAGACGCGAAAACAAACGCTTATGTACAGTGCGTTGCAAATAGCATTACTCAACATATTCCAAAACAAGGCTTTAGTGAATGGGAAGTTGTTGTTTTTGATAGCGACCAAGTGAATGCCTTTGCTTTGCCGGGTGGCAAAATTGGCGTATACACCGGGTTACTTAAGGTAGCGGTCAATCAAGACCAACTCGCAACGGTTATCGGACACGAAGTGGCTCACGTACTCGCTGACCACAGTAATGAGCGTCTCTCTCAGTCTCAAATCGCTAATGCTGGTTTATCCATTACCAGTGTTGCGTTAGGCGCATCAGAATACAAACAGTACCAAGGAATGACAATGGCTGCCCTAGGTTTAGGTGTTCAATACGGGGTTATTCTACCGTATGGCCGAACTCAGGAATCAGAAGCCGATGTTGTTGGTTTAGAATATATGGCTCAGGCTGGGTTCGATCCTAAACAGAGCGTCGACTTGTGGCAAAACATGGCGAAAGCATCAGGTGGTAGCCAACCGCCAGAATTGCTGTCTACGCACCCTTCCCACAGTACGCGTATCAAAGATCTACAGGCGACGATAAAAACGTTACCTCAATCGGGTTCACCAAGACCAAATTGCAAAGCGTAATCTAACATTTGTTTAGACGCTAAACTTCGAATACAAAAATGCCCTATCCATATTGGTTAGGGCATTTTTTTGTTTTTGATTCTTGTTAAGTACCAAGAATTTGCAATGGTAGGCTTAATAGCTGATCACCTGTAGATGCAAAATACCAGATAACACCGATCAAACTGCTCACTAAACCCACATACCAAACAAACGACACGACTTGACCGTATTTGTCTAATGGCAGCAAGTGACTGTGGTGACGCCCTTTCCATTCGAATAGTATTTCCACACTGCCCATGATCAATAAGAAACCAAACAAGGTTAAGTTCAACTGGTAACTCAATACAACGCCAGCAACGGCTGCTGCAACACAAAGCACAATGCCAAGCACACTGTTCATCGAAAAACTGATACTTTTCAGTACATGTCCGCCATCGAGAGGCAAAATCGGTAATAGATTAAACAGGTTTAATAACGCGTTAAATACCGCAAGCCCCGCGAAGAACATTTCGCCAGTCGCCCAGTACAACACCATAAATATCAACGACAATATCAAGCCAAACAATGGTCCCATGATCGAGATAACCACATCTTGCCAGCGCGTATTGATCTTTTCGTCGGATAACGCCAAGCCACCAAGGAACGGTATTAAATAGATGCCTTTGGTCTTCATTCCAAAGTATTTCATTGCTCTGATGTGGCCATATTCATGAAACATAAGGCAAGCGATCAAGGCTAAAGCGAACTGAATTGAAAATAGCCATGAGTAAGCAGCTAAACTCGCAGAGGCAAGTACCACCTTGATTAACTTGGCACTCTTGAGGGCTTTCATTCCCAGCGAAACTAACCCAATTAAGCTAAAACGCTTCTCTGGTTTTGGTGCGACAACCGGGGTTTGTTGCTCGATATCTTTAGTATTGCGATTGCCTTCGGTAACGGTTTGGCCATTCACGGTCGCTTTATAGGTCATCTCAAACGGTTGCCACTGAACGGTCGCCTCAACGTGACACTGCAACGTTTCTTCACCTGCGCGCAGAGTAAATGCATGCGTTCGAGCGTCATCTTGATCTGTGGTTGCGTCTAATTGGGACACCAAAGTATTGTCCCAATACAACTGTTGCCACCCTGCCATTGACCCCTCTAAACGAAGTGGTTTTCCAAGAAACTCTATCGCGAGTAATTCCAAACTTTAATTCCAATTTAATGACTATCAATATGAATCGATATTATGCCGATTTAGCGATTAACGGTAAACATAAACAAAGTTGTTACATATTGAGCAGTTGAACACTATTTATACCAACACCTAACATAAACATTCTGGTCACACCTCCAACCACTCACAAATCATTGATTGTAGTTATATTATTAGTGTTAGAGTGCCGCCCCTTAAAAATATTACTTCACAAAATGATAACTCATTCTTTGACTTTATATTAAACATGAATTTAACATGCTGTTTACATTAGAGCTTAAGCACCAACACAGCTCAGTGTGTTTTCAACAATAAGAATGAGATTTGATGCCCTAGGAGGGTCAAGGATGAAAACAATACAACGCTCTCTCGTTTCACTTTCTGTGCTATTTGCATGTAATTCACTTGCGGCTGGTTTCCAAGTTGCTGAGCACTCTGCCTCAGGTCTTGGTCGCGCATTTTCAGGTGAAGGTGCTGTAGCTGATAACGCGAGTGTACTAGCGAGAAACCCCGCCGCAATGACCCTATTTGATACAGCCCAATTTTCAGGCGCGGTTTCTATCGTTGATCCAGAGGTTAATGTGTATGACGTGGACAATAACGAACACTCAAAAGATGTTGCCCCATTGCAAGTCGTACCAGCCGCGTATTACATCAGCCCGATCAACGATAAGTGGGCTTGGGGTATTGGTATGTTCACTAACTATGGTGTTGCTACTGATTACCCTGATGACATCTCGGCTGGTGATATGGCTGGTGATACGTCCCTGTTATCTGTCAATCTAAATCCAAATATTGCATATCGCGTTAATGAATCATTTAGCGTCGGTGCAGGTTTAAATCTTGTGTATGCGGAAGCTGAACTTACTCGCCACAAAGGTGAGCTAGCAGATTGGGTTGGTGGAAATCAATCTGACAAACTTATTGGCATGACTGGTGAAACTTTTGCCTACGGTTGGAACGTTGGTGCGATGTATGAGCTGAACGAAAACAATCGCTTTAGTATCGCTTACCGCTCTTCTGTTGATCTTGATTTCGATGACGGTGAATTCACCAGTTACGACTCAGGTAGGGCAACATCTCCCAAGGTTGATGGTCGCTTACAAATAGAGCTACCTGCAATCTTAGAGCTTTCTGCATTTCACCAACTTAACGAACAATGGGCAATTCATTACGGTTGGCAACAAACTGATTGGAGTACTTTCAAAGAGCTAAAAGCAACGAGTCCAGATTGTACCGATAACGGTGTGGCTGGCCAGTGCTTCTATAAACCAGAAAAATATGAAGACAACAATCGATATTCATTAGGTGCGACCTATAAACTAAACAGCAAGTGGACATTAAGAGCTGGTTACGCTTATGACGAACAAGCTGGTGAAGCAACGCTCAGTATCCCGGATAGTGACCGTATGTGGTACAGCGCTGGTTTCACTTATGCGTGGAGCGAAAACATGACTGTCGATGCCGGATTTGCGCTTGTAGTAAGTGATGAAGGTGAGTTCACAGAGACAAATGGTGCTCAGCAAGAAAGAACGTTCGAAGCCGAAGGTACCGCTTATCTTTCGTCAGTTCAGCTTAATTACACATTTAACTAAATCAGGGTCGCATCATGAAACGTAACTTTAAGATATCTCTATTATGTTCCGCGATTCTGCTAGCAGGTTGTGGTGACAATACTGAAAGCTCGGGGACAAGCAACCAACAACTCGAAGCTTATTTAGAAACTTCTTTAGCAAGAGCTACAACGCAAAAAATGCTCTTGCAAGGCAGTAACGCATCTGTTCCTTTAAGTAATAACCTATTATTCGACTCTACAGATGGAACGTTAGCGATCCCTACTGGTGGAGACGAGAGCATTTCAAACCCAAAAGCAGCACTGAACTATGCCGATGGTTTTTCGACAAGCATGCCAATTTACATCGAGTTTGAAGGTGATGGTTTTGGTGATACCCCTGGAGTTGTTACTTCTGGAGTTACATTGTTGAAGCTTTCAAAAAAGCTAACAGACACATCCACAGCGGCTCAAGTACCAACACCTGTTGCTAGCTCTGAATACACAGTTTACAAAGTAGGCTCAAATCTAGCAATTACGCCGAATACTCCTTTTGATGAGAAGTCTGAATATTTGCTTGTTATTACTGATGACGTTACAGATGTAAATGGTAACCCAGTAGGTACATCGCAAAGCTATGCGGCTCTCAAAACAGCAACGAAAACATACACCACCGGAGATCTAGCGAGTGCGCAAACTTTAATTAAAGGCCAAGAAGCAATAGCAGCTGCTGTCGGTGTTGACGCCAATAAAATTGTCTATTCAGCTTGGTTCACTACAACTTCCGTTGGCGATGTACTTGCCTCTACAGCATCGTTGATTGGTGGAATGATTGATGCTGGAGCCCCACTTTCGACTTATTGGAATGGCAGCGCAAACCCAAATAGTGTCGATCTGTCAAACGCTTATAATCTTAGCCTAGATTCTTCATCAACAGTTCCGTTTGCCACAGCAATCGCTGCCGATGCAAACTTCAAGAAATATCTCGGAGATGATGACGCTACAGAAACTGCGACCTTAATTGGCGGAATAAACCTCCTCTACTCTAATGGTGTTATCAGTACTACAACTGTAAATGTGACTAAAGGTACCATTCAGCTTCCTTATTTCTTGGAAACAGATCCAAGTAAGTTTTCTGTTACACCATTTGCCTCAGCGTTGGACAGTTTAGCTGTTATCAAAAGCGCACTAACGGATAGCTCTACAAGTTCTTTCGTTGGTGGAGAGTTGGTTAAATTGGGATTAGACCCAACAAACCTTAGCGCAGCTGATGTCACGACTTTAATGGGAAAAACACTCACAAAGGACGCAAGTGGAACAGCTCTAGATAGTGATCGCATTGTCACTCAGTATTCACCAATACCACAAATTAAATCACTTGAAGCTGTTGATGTGCTTTTGTTTACACCCACAACTGGCACGCCTTCAGGTGTAGTCATTTATCAGCACGGTATTACCTCTGTAAAAGAAAACGCGTATGCATTCGCTGCTAATTTAACGGCCGAGGGTCTTGCAGTGATAGCGATTGATCACCCTATTCATGGCTCGCGTTCGCTTGCTGGCGGTGCTATATCAACTAACGATAATGCACTGTACTACTTGAATCTAAGTGCTTTGCCTGTTGCCCGTGACAATATTCGTCAAAGTGCGCTTGATGTAATAGGTCTTCGTATGGCACTTGAAAAAGTGGGTAATGATTTTACTGGTACACCATTAGCCGGAGTTGATGTAAAAGACACAACCGTTAAGTTTATGGGTCACTCATTGGGTGGCATTACCGGATTTACTTCTGTTGCTACATCAGAAATTGCTGGCACACATAAATTTAGCTCGGCGGTATATGCTAATTCAGGTGGACACATTGCTGAATTGTTGTTCGCATCGGAAACCTTTGGCCCTGAAATTAAACATAATTTGGCTAAACAGCTGAATACGGCTTACAAGGATTCAGTCGCGACAGCTTGTGCAACCAACAACATTAAAGATGGTGATTGTTACACCGCTTTTGCTAAGGAAAATCCAACTAGCGCCGCAGCAATTGAAACTGAATTAGTTGCATTTAAAGTCGCCGCTCAAACCCTTATTGACACGGTCGATCCACATTCACTAGCAAACACTGAGGACCTGTCATCATTTAGCTCTAGCTATCCAACGTTGTTGATACAGTCGCAAAATGATGAAACGGTACCAAACAATGGCAATGATGATAATGGTGCACCGTTATCATATACAGCTTCATTTGTTGGCTCTGAAGGGTTAGATTCGACGTTAGGATTGACTGACTCAACAAAAGCTAGCCCTTCAACTGGGAATCGTGTGTTTGTTCAATATAACGAAATAGCAAAGCACTCCACGATCATCGGACCGCAAGCAGACCTTTCTGATGCCACTCATACCCTATCAATGAGAGCTCAAGTAGCTGATTTCTTAGAATCGGATAGCCTTGATGCAGCAGCACCGGATGTTTTATTGGAATAACTAAGACTTAAGCTTTTTAACTAAACCAAATGCCAGCCTAACCGCTGGCATTTTTGTATCTATCGACACCCCATCGTCCCTAGTTAACCGTTTGCATAGAACCTTAAAACACAAATGGTTGATCTCAGCTAAAATTAATCAAGACAGAATACCGTACGACCTCTTTCTTTATTGTAAATAAAGTGGATAATAGCCCCGTAATTTAATACCTAATAAATGTGAGTCCATTATGTCTTCTGAAGCTACTATGCTAGAACGCTGCCAATCTAAATGTGAACTATGTGGTTCTGATTCTTCTCTTACTGCATACGCAGTACCGCCACACAGCCACGTAACAGTGGATCACGGCATCATGGTATGTGACAAATGCCTGGGTGAGATTGACGATCCAAAAGATATCAACCACTGGCGTTGTCTAAGCGACAGCATGTGGAGCCAAGAAGCGCCAGTTCAAGTAATGGCATGGCGTCAACTTACTCGTCTGAACTCTGAAAGCTGGGCTCAAGACGCGCTAGACATGATGTACCTTGAAGAAGAAACATCAGTTTGGGCACAAATCGGCATGTCTGCTGATGACAAGCCTCTTGATGTGAACGGCGTTGAACTTAAAAAAGGTGACGACGTAACAGTAATCAAAGACCTGCCAATCAAAGGTACTAACCAAGTGATTAAGCAAGGTACTGTTATCCGTGGCATCAGCGTTGGTGACGATCCTAAGCTTGTTTCTGGTAAAACAAACGGCGGTCAATCAATGTACGTAATCGCTGAGTTCTGCCGTAAGAAGTAATTCTTCTCTTAGCTGAACAAAATCTAAAAGGCGCTAATGAATAATTAGCGCCTTTTTTGATTGGAAAATTCAAACCAATTTTTTTGTCAGAATCCACTGCCTATATTAAAGTAGACGGCACTTTCTTCATGGCTTTGTGCGTAATCCATCCCGATATGTAAACCATACCTACGAGCAATTTGATAACGAAAGCCTACTCCACCTGCGCTCACCTTGTTACTTTGTTCAGCTCGCTCTGATGCTTTTCCTGATCCATAGAAGCCTGATACGTTCCAACGATGGCTTATGCTGTAAGTTAGCTGCCCTTGAAGTGTCTCAATTTCATCTCCCTGATAGCGAAATGAGGAAACACCTCTTAATTCAACATATGGCTTGGCTGTTGGAGAAACGAACCCATCATCTTGCTCATAGCTTTGATAATTACCCGCTAGCCCAAGCGTCCACTTTTCTGCGACTGGGATGTAACCTTCGCCTTCAATATTGAAGTTACGGTAGTTTGAATCACTACCAATAGCATCATCAAAAACCATGTAGTCCGCTGAAAACCGGTACCCGTTCTTTGGATAGAACAAGTTATCTCTTGTATCAAATTCAGCTTCAATACCTAAGCCTGATGTCACCGACTCTGTGCCTAAAGTGAGTTCCATTAACTTATCAATCAAGCGATTATCAGATTCAACTTTAGACTTGGCTAATAACTGTTTCACGCCAATCATCCAGGGCGTGTTTCCAATTCTAAATTGCACCTTTTGCGACAGTACAGCGACTGACGTTTTTGTACCAAATTTAAGGTCTAACTCTTTCCCGCCAAGAGAAAGCTGCTTATATAAATCAAGATTCGCAACACCAAAACCACCACCACCAATATAACGTATTGAAT
Organism: Vibrio sp. G-C-1; assembly: GCF_021728015.1. NCBI lineage: Bacteria > Pseudomonadati > Pseudomonadota > Gammaproteobacteria > Vibrionales > Vibrionaceae > Vibrio > Vibrio sp. G-C-1. The sequence continues at coordinate 52,235 of NZ_JAKKCR010000008.1, forward strand.
CATTCACCCAAGATCGTCTATGGCCACCGAATACAAACCAAGTATCATTCTCAGTCCCCAAAGCACCTACGACACTCATCGCAGACGGAACGAGTTGCGCCCCTCCATCAATAGCCTTTAACGCAGCTTCTTTACGGACACGTTTTTCTTCTTCACTCTCATGTAGAAACAACCCAGCAACACCGCCACCGTACCCAACGGCAGGTTCTGTAATTAAGATAGGTATGGGTAAGAATCCAGTCGCATTTTCCGCGATGTGATGCCCCATATCAAACTGACCGTCCACTGGGTCGTAAAAGGATGCCATAGAAGTAAAAGGGGTCAATAAGGAGCTTGAGAATAACGCAAGCACACCACAGCGATTCATATAAATTGCCTCAAAAAAAAACCGAGGACTGAGCCTCGGTTGAAAGTTTGCTTCCGTGCAATAAACATTGAAATTAAGAACTTTTTGCTGCTAAGAGAGTTCCTCATCAGCACGGGCATAATAACCAGCTTTGTATATTTGCCCTACTCCCATATGGAGGATGTCGCCCTACAAAATTAAAGAACTTTCTAGATGACAGAAACGCAAAAGGCTCATATAAATGAGCCTCTATTAATAAGTTACTTACGTTCTTGCTCTGCTAATCTCGCTTCAATACTCGATCAACATGTTCTTTTATAACAGATAAAACCGATAATTTTACTTCCCTCATTTGCTTAGAGTGATGGCACCAAAGCGCAAAACCGAATTTGAATCCTTGGTGCATTTCAGACGACTGTATAGGTTCAATGTCGTAATGGGAAAATTCAGAATGAGCAAACGTTTTTGGTAACAATGCCCACCCTAAACCGGCTTCAACCATTTTAATAACTAACGCCAATTGATCGACTTCTTCGTTATCGGAGCTGATGGTTACTTTTTCTGACATTCCCTCCTCAATAAACGATCTCAAGATAAACTGCTTTGAATTTCTTAACGCTAAAAGTACATCCTCTTTCGCCAAAGATGAGAACTCACCATTTTTTTGAACGAATGGGGAAAATTCAATGTGACCTAGAAAAGTCGCATCAAAGCTGTGTATACCACGGCTGTCATGCACATTGACTAGTCCAAAGTGGTATTCTCCGCTTTGAAGGCCCTTCTTAATATCCTTTTTGTTTCGAATTAAAAAGTTCACTCGCATCATCGGGAAATCACGACGCAGTTTCTTTCGAATATCCAAAAGCATTTGATGAGGTATCACACCAGAATAAGCAAAGGTGATGTTTTCCAACCCGCCATAAGACAAGCTCAAAGCCACCTTGTCGAATGTTCTTGCCTGTTCAATCGTTTGCTTAGCGTAGTGGTACAGATGATGACCATCTTCCGTCGGCTTTACAGAGCGTCCAACCCTTTCAAATAGGCTTACCGCGAGTTGGTCTTCAAGATTAGTTATAACCTGCCCGATTGTCGTTCTATGCTTGTTAAGTTTGACTGCTGCCTTGCTGAAAGACAGTTGGTCATAGACAGTCACAAAAGCAAGAAGTTGTTCAATACTAAAGTTCATAATGAAGTACTAATTTTTCTCGAATCATGTATTTAAACTATCACAAGAACGCGTAATTGCTACTAAGCAACGAAAATAACGCCATGACTAACATGCTGGATAGAAAAGAAACCTACTGAATTGAGTAGGTTTATAGAACGCTTATTTATATTCGATGACACGCGCTAAGTAATTAAATTCACCTGAGTCTCCATGATAATCTCGGTATACATCAACACTGAAATAGCTCGGGCGATCTTTCTCAATATGTTCCATTAACTTTTGTTCTAAGAACTCGAGGCTATCGCCAGTTTGTGAGTAAACAAATTTTTTGCCCACTTTTTGTAGTTGCAGCGCGTTTGCCTCATCATGAGAAACGTAATTGTTTATCTCTGTCCATTCGCCAACGTATTCAATAGAAACATAACTCGAATTCTCATCAATCATAATAATGGCCGAATCTTCATGTACTCGTGTCATTTGTTGCATTTGGTTATCTACGTGATGTTGCTCAGCTTTCGTTAGGTTTTGCGCCATAACGCTCGTTGACATGCTTAGTAATAGTAACGCCAGTGTTGTGTTGTTCATTTCTTTGCTCTTTTTATTGTGGTAATTCAGTGACCCAAAGCTGCCCTTGAGTCGCTTTATTGAAGCCGTATTGATAAATTGCTTTCAAGTAGTGCTCGTCAAACATGTCTTTTGAGCGTTTGGCAAATCCAAAGTCTTTTTCGATATAGGTAAATTGCATTTTGATGTCATTCAGTTCACTGAAGTATTTCATTCGATAAAGGTCTCCTCGCGTCTGTGCCAACGTCAAGCTTGTTAAACTTTTTGCTACCAAATCCAACCCCTTATCTTGTAAACGATGATAAGGCGCTTTAAGAGCCCCATTTCTAATTACGTCTAATTGGGGAGGTGTTTCGAGGTCTAACGCTTCAGATATCTTTGTATAATCAAAATTTGATGGATTAAAAAACACTTGAGCAGCAAGGCCACCATCAACATGCAACTCTTCATATGTCTTTCCGTCTAGTTCTGCATTGATGAACTGCGGTGGAAAAACCCCGGGGATTGAAGCACTTGCGGCTAACACTTTGTATACGAGTTCCGCCTTATCTGGTCGTTCACTGTTAGCAATGGCGCCTAAATTCCAAATAACCAATTCTCCGGAATCAAAATGCGTACTACCAATGAATAGGCGTTTACCATTTCGATGTTGTTGAGCGATTTGGTCGATCATTGATTCCGGATAAGCATTGGCAATGAATTGGTATAAATGTTCACCGTCAGTAAAGGCGTCTTTGAAAACCGTGTTTAGAAAATTCTTTTTCCCTAATATTGCATCGTCGTTTATGTCGAGCATGACGTTTTTCATATCACGTAGCGCATCTCCGCCGATGAAAGCAAACGGCGCAATCAACGCCCCCGCGCTAATGCCTGTGATAATTGAATAGTCTTTGAGTTGTCCTGACTCCTTTAGTCCCATCAAAACTCCAGCCCCAAATGCCCCATTCGCCCCTCCACCAGAAAGCGCGAGTATATTTAAATGTTCGCCACTCACCTTAATCGGGGTTGTTTTGTTATATTCAGAATAGAGAAAATCAGGGGTTTCATTCGCCCACGTACGTAATGGCTCATGAGAAGGTGTCGCTGCAACCGTTACGTCTCGATAATTATCCTTAGAAACTCTTGCATCTAAGGTGTGAGGAGAACTACACGCCACTAAGAAGGCGGACAGCAGGACAGTAAAAACAGAGTAAACTCGGCGATTCATATTTGGACTCATTTCATCTTCTCCGGTGCTTTCCAGAGTTTTGTTTCAAGGGTAAGAAATAAATGAAGTCCGTTTCTTCTGTCGAATAAATATAAAACGAATCGACGAGTTTAAATAATCACGTATGTAGGATGTAACCCTTCGAAAAAACACCCGATAAGGTGCTATGCAATTTTAACAACATTGAAATCACTCGTTGGTTCTACGAATTCATATTGAGCATTGATGGTTTGTAGCTCCCAAGTACCATAACTTTTAGTTACTTCTAATACCCCATAGACCGCATTATGTGCGTGACGAAAAGCGGCAACAGGCGACATGCGTTTAACTAAACATGCGGTGAACAGCCCTGAAATTAGGTCACCAACACCTACAGGTTGTCTAGGAAAATCGATATTTGGTCGCTGAGCTAGATAACAGGCTTTAGGTGTCGCCAAGATCATGCTGAAAGCTTCGTCAGGTAATGAATGGAGATGTTTTACTAGAACGATTTTCGGGCCCAGTTCTAACGCTTTTTTGCATGCGGTCACTGCATCGTACAAAGAGTTGATATTGATACCCGTAAGTTCCGTAAGTTCAAATTGATTCGGAACAATGACATCAGAGATGGGTAAAAGATGCTCGACAATCGCTGCCTTAACACCGTCATCAACAATGCAACCTTTGTCCGGGTCACCCATTACTGGGTCGCATACATACAAAGCATTTTTATTGCGTTCTTTGACTAAAGTTACTGATTCAGCAACAGCCCGACACTGGTCTGCACTCCCTTGATAACCCGATAATACAGCGCCGCATGCTCGCAAAGAGTCAATGTTATCAAGCCCTTTCATCAAGTTTCGAATGTCATCTGATGTAAACTTTTGCCCAGTCCAACCCTGTGTATACTGTGTGTGGTTGGAAAACTGTACAGTGTGAATCGGCCATACATCTAGCCCCATTCTCTGCATCGGAAACACTGCTGAACTATTACCAGCGTGACCATAAACAACATGAGATTGGATCGAGATAATACTTTTCATAGGTCACTCTTCTTTAGTGAGATCGATTGACGACTAAATAAACACAACAGATTAATTGGATTTCACTGTGCTTATTTGGTCGGAATAGCCCCGACGGTGTCGAGGCTTATTCTTTATAATGTAAACCGTTGAGTTAATAGGACCGGTAAGTGAATAGAACCACTAACTCATTAGCGATTATTAGCCTTGAAACTCAACAAAGTGTTCATCAAGTACTTTACGAGTCGCGCGGCCAATTAGCTCGTATTCATGGTGAGTTAGGTTAGCGAGTGATACACGAACTGATGCATGTACCGTGTCGAAACCCTTGCCTGGCAGCAAAATAACGCCCGTTTCATGCGCAAGACGGAATAGGAAATCTTTACCTTTGCCATTTGATTTGAACCAATCGACAAACGCGTCGCCGTACAACTTGCCACCTAAAGTATCCAGCTCAAGCAGTGTGTAGTAATCAACGCGATCTTTGTTCTCTTCAACTTCAAGACCCATGTTTTTGTAAAGCGTAATGTAACGTTCACGGATGATGCGTTTACACGCCGCTTTATAGCTGCCTTCAGAATCCATAAGGCATGTTAGGGCAAACATTGCCATTTGCACTTGTTGTGGTAATGACAAGCCAGCAGTGTGGTTCAATGCAACGCTTCGGCTATCTGCCACAATACGATCGATGAATTTGATGTCGCGAGGTTCAGGAGACAACGTTTTGTAACGGTCATCAAGCTCACATTGTTTCTCTTCACTGAATGAGCTCAGTGTGTCGTCGAATACATTTTTGTGCTGAATCCCGATAGTACCTAAGCGCCAGCCAGTTGCACCGAAGTACTTAGAGAATGAATAAACACAAAGTGTGTTGTATGGTAGTTTTGCAAATAGAGAAACGAAATCGTCAGCAAACGTGCCGTATACATCGTCGGTAATGATAAATAGATCGTTGCGTTGCTCATTTACAAATTTTGTTAAGTTATCTAGCGTTTCATCCGAAAATTTCACTGATGCCGGGTTCGCCGGGTTAACGACACAAAGCAGTTTAATGTCTGTATCTGCTAGTTTTTCAATTTCAGACATTGGTAGTTGCCAAGTTGTCTCATCAAGGCGTAGTTCGACGATCTCTAGCTCATATTCAGAAAGTTCAGGTATTTCTAAATAAGGAGTAAAGATTGGTGTGATCAACGCAACCTTGTCGCCTTTTTTAAGTAAGCCGTTGTTAAACATCGTTTGGAATGTATAAGTCATTGAAGCGGTTCCACCTTCCGTTGCAAACAAATCAAAATCTGTTGTCATTGGTGTTGGGCCGTACATTTCTTCAGCGATGTATTGTTTAACTACTTTCTCAATGTTTACCAACATACGCGGTGGTACTGGGTAGTTACACGCAAGGTAAGCGAGAACGAGTTCGTTTAGGAACGCTTGTTTTTGGATGCCTAGACGATCTTTTGCGTAGCTTAGTGCGCGCTCGATGAACTGAACACCTTTGTCGTTTTGGTATTCTTTTGCAAATGTATCGAAACGCTCAACAATACCTACGCCGTCAGGAATACCACCAAAATCACCACCAAGGTATGCATAGTTACGTTCTGCTTCATTAACAGCGAATTCACCAAGGCGAATAAACGCTTTACGTGGTAGTGTCGCTAAAAAATTAGGGTTACCACGACCAGCATCTAATAGCGCGCGGTCAGGCACTGTTTGTGCTACTTCGATTAGTTTATCTTTTAATTCAAATGGGCTTAAATCTTCGAATTTTGAGAAGTCGATTACTGTATTTTGTGTAGTCATAATATTTACCTAATTATATATTTACTAAATTTTGGGAATACTTACCCTATCGACCAAATATTTAGCCGATAAGTTATACTGTTTATTATTTACATGCCTGCGTTTAAAGTAATTACACCGACGATGATGGGGCCCCACAATGTAAGTAGGACATTAGCTACTGCGTAAGTTACTGTGAAAGTAAATACAGGTGTTGCATTGCCTGTTTTTTCCATTAATGCCGCAAAGCCAGGGTTTGCGCTGCGTCCGCCAGTCACACAACCTAATGCTTCTACCGGATTCTTAATTTTCAACACAAAGTATGAAAAGAAGAATGATATAAGTTGCGGAATAATGGTTACAGCAGCACCTAAGAACAATAATGACATACCGTGTTCTTTGATGGTGTCAACGGCTTGTGGTCCTGCTTGCAGACCAACAATTCCAACAAAAGCTGCCAGGCCAAAGTCACGAATAAAGTTAACGGCTCCAACTGGAAACTGTGCAATGTGAGGGTTTCTGCTACGAATCCAGCCAACGAATAAACCAGAGATCAAACAACCTGCACCAGAGCCGATCGTTACTGGGATACCAGCGATTTTAAAGCTAATCAAACCAATAAGCAGACCAACAACCATACCCAAACCAAGAATCACAAAGTCAGTCATGCTTGCTGAGCCCATGCGCTGTCCAATATTTTTCTCTACGCGATTAATATCATTTGCAGTACCAGTGACTTGAATAATGTCATTTTTCTTAACAACCAATTCCGGTGTCAATGCAAGCGGTACGCCTTCACGGATGTAATCAGTAATGTAAACACCACGATATAAACCTTCGTTTGAGTGTTGTTTGATCTCTCGAAGAGATTGTCCGACAAGCTTACGGTTATCTGCGATCAGCTGTCGATTTTCTTCTATAATTTCATAGCTTTCAGGGAGAGATACTTCTTTGCCATGAGCGCTACCCTGTAACTCTTGAACCGCATTTCTACGACCGGTAACAACGATGATGTCACCTTCTTTGAGTACTGTGAACTTGTCCGCATTAAGCTCATGTCCATCACGCTCAATCAATTCAATACAAGCAGAAAGCGATGTGTCATTTAACTGTGCTAAGGTATTTCCGACTAACTTGTCTCCAAAACTGACTTTAAACGCACGGGTAACTAATGCCGTAACCGCATTAAATTCACCAGGTGCCAGTTCGCGTTTACCGCTAGAGTTTTTTTCTTCTAAGGCTATCGCTTCAGCTCGAATGTCCCACTTCATCAGTGTTGGGAATACCCAGGTAACCATTAGGATTGGACCTAAAGAACCAAAGATGTAAGTTACTGCATAGCCGACAGCAACATTGGTTTGCATTAGGTGTTTTGCTTCTTCTGATACCCCACCAAGGCGAGCGATAGCATCACCAGCGGTACCAATAATTGCAGACTGTGTGAGACCACCAGCGGCTAGGCCTGCAGCCGTACCTCTATCGAGGTCAAATAACCATGCGGCAGCTAATACACAGAGTAAGCCCGACACTGTCATCACGACAGCTGAAAGTAATATATTGATGGTTCTAAAGTTAAGTGCTTTAAAGAACTGAGCACCACCTTGATAACCAACTGCATATATAAATAGCGCAAAGAAAATACTTTTCACGCCTGGGTCAATATCAACACCGAATTGTCCGATAATTACACCCATTAATAATGTCCCGGCAACACCGCCTAAAACAAATCGACCAATGGTAATCTTACCGACCATATAACCGAGAGAGAGTGTAATAAATAGAGCGACAAATGGGGCCATATCAAATAGATTAGAAATGATGTCCATGACAAATTTACTCTTATGTTAAATTAAGGAATAAATAATCGAACGAATAAATTAGTAATGATATTTGTTGGATTATTAAAGCATCTCGTTGCTTCGAGACGAATATTAGTTAGAAAAGAGTATTCAATGTAATCCTTTTTGATGGACTCAATCATCGCATGTTCAATAATTAAGCGACATCATCATTTTAGAAATGAAGATTTCACTATATTACAGTGAGTTACAATAAAAATAATTGTTTTGAATTTTGTAGATATTTTTAAAAGTAACCGTTATTTGTTTCTTACCTCTATTTATACATCTGACAACCTCGCTTTACGTATCCACTTCACTTCGTATTGATAGGCTTATCCGGCAAATAGAAAGTCGATTACGCCTATTGATGGATCAGGTCCTCTAAACACGATTATCACGTTCAGCCTAACTACCGTATCGTTCCATTCATCAAACAAATAGAGAACAAAACCATGAACACCATGCCGCATGAGCTCGTATGGGGAGAGGTTTACTTTCCACCGCTGTTACTGGTTGTCGCATTGGCTTATGTGTTGACGATATTAACCGGCTCAATCACAACCAGATTAGGACTTCATAAATATGTCGCGTTTCCTGCGTTAGCTGAATTGAGCCTAATCGTCATTTTTACTGGCATCGTCGGCCAATTTATTACCATTTTTTGAGGCAATTCCTGTGATAAAACGTTATCTCATTACACTCCTATTATTCGCAGCCGCTGGTACTGTCATCTATAGCTATTACCAATCTTATTCAAGCAACCCTTGGACTAGAGACGGCCAGGTCAGTGCTTATATTGTCTCTATAACACCACGTGTTACAGGCCAAGTAACCAAAGTCCATATTGATGATAACTCTCAAGTGGTCAAAGGCGATATTCTGTTCGAAATCGACCCAAGCCTTTACCAAGCCGCCTATCACAAGGCCTTAGCGTCTCAAAAACAAGCCTTAGCATTACTTTCCAAAGCAAAGAATGAAGAGCAACGCGCACTTAACTTAGAAAAAAGAACGCCAGGTGCTATACCAGTTTTAACGCTAAACAACCTCAGTAATGCGGTTGAGACTTCCTCCGCGAACGTTCAGCTAGCTAAAGCAAACGTCGAAGAAGCACAACTTAACCTTGAGTATACAAAGGTGTATGCACCAACTAATGGTTATATCACTAATCTAAGCCTTCGTGAGGGTTCTCAAGCAGTCGCAAACTCGCCAGTTGTCGCGTTAATTGATGAGGATAGCTTTTGGATTGAAGGTTATTTCAAAGAAACGGATCTTGTTGGCGTTGACGCGCAAGACAAAGCATACGTAACGTTAATGATGCACAACAAAATCCAGTTAGAAGGTCACATTAAGAGCATCGGTTTTGGTATCGCAAAACAAGATGGGAGTACCGGTAATGACTTGCTGCCCAACGTAAACCCAAATTTCCAATGGATTCGCCTTGCGCAACGTATTCCAATTAAAGTGAAGTTAGACCATATTCCTGATGAATTACAGCTTCGTGTTGGTATGACAGCTTCTATCAAAATTATCAAATAATTGGGTGTTTTCTATGTTCAATGCGTCGACTAAAGAAGCGATAAAAGCGGCGTTCTCTATTGTTATCGCTATATGCTTAGCACTATGGTTCCAATGGGAAAAACCTTATTGGGCAGCGATTGCAGTTGCAGTGATGGCGTTGAATGAGAGCTTTGCTCACTCTATAAACAAAGGGCATAACCGGTTAATGGGAACCTTGTTAGGGACCGGTTATGCCTTTTTCCTCATTGCGATGTTTTCACAAGACCGATTTTTGTTTCTGACATTTTTTACATTGTTCTTAGGCACTTGCATTTTCATGTCTAGTGACGAGAAATATGGCTATGTGTTTTCAATTGGTTTCGCAGTCTGTTCGATTATTTCTTGTATGGGCGGGTTTGATAGCCAAGTGACCTTCCATTTTGCCGTGCTACGTATACAAGAAACCATACTTGGTATCGTAACTTTTTCTATCGTCTATCGTTTAATTTGGCCAGTCAACACAGAGTTAAATTTTATACAACGATTTGAAACCAGTAGAAATTCACTATTAGAAATAATGGAAAACCTAGACAACATCGACATCAACGCACTTGAAAGTAACACCGCCAATATTGATAAGTTGTATCAACTTTTAGATTTGCCACTTACTGGTAGTTACCATCTTAAAGAGAACAGCCAAACATGGCGCTTACGTATCAACGAGATGGCGCATATACAAGATACATTACTTGAGCAAAGTCACAGTGAATCTGACTTGGGTATTCAATGGGCCGTTATTACCAACAACTTGAAGAGCTTTAATACACTAACACCAGATCAATCACTTATTGAAGGTGAACCCAATGTAATGGGCGATAATAAAGACGTGTCTTGGCATCGCGCTCATCGTACGTTTGTTCAACATTTGAATGAAGACGGACGCAAGGTCCTACAAGGTGTGTCGATGTTCGTAACTTCGCTATTGATATGGATATATCTTCCAATGCCGGGTGGCTTTATTTTTCCAATGCTTGCGGGCGTTTTTTCTTCAATGGTACCTACAATGCCACCGAGTATCATCAAAGATGCATTTTTCGGCGTGCTTGGTACAGGTTCAGTGATCTTACTTCAATACATCTTCGTGATGCCTTTGATGACCGAGCTTTGGCAACTTGCCCTATTCTACTTCGTTAATATCATGGTGATATGGAAAGTCTTCGCGACACCTAAACTAATGGTACATCGAATATTGGGTATTAACTTATTGGTGGTTCTTACATCTGGTGCACTCAACCTGACACCAGTCTATCAAATAGAAACACCACTATTAATGTTGGTCAATATCTTAATCATTTTGATGATAGCGAAACTATTTACTGATCTATTCAGAGTAAAAGTGACGGTTTAAAATTACGCCTGCACTACCTCATAAACATGTAACGGCCTGCCAAGCATATTGCTTCGCAGGCCGTTTTCCTTTCTATTTACCTGCCTGCCTTATGAACACATTAAGTTTTAAAATCAATTAGTTGCCAAAGAATACCACTGAAAAGCAATTAAGTGAGGATGGCGTCCATCAAACGCGATTAACGACATTTCCACCCTCACCTTAGAATCCTATCATTGATTGGCGCAATGCATTTTTAAACGCGACATTCACATTGGAAATCCTTATGGATACATACATAACAAACTGAACACGAGGTTCAGTACAACATCGACTGTTTGAGTCTCGAAGGTTTGAGGCTACTCAGAGTGGAAACCGTCATGAGTTTTTTTGAAATACGCACTAGCGCCTGTAAGACCCATACTCTTTCTGTATTAGCGAGCGCCCTGCTACTTACAACACCCTCTTTAGCTTCAGCCGCAGAAGAAACTAAAACTTACAGCGAAGCCATGGAAAAAGGACGTGCCCTGTTTGACAAATATGGCATCAGCCACGACTTACCAAAACTAGCAATCAGCTCATTGGTTCAAGGTGAGCACTTGGTCGAACATGCGCGTCGTACTCTTCAAGTCGGTGATGAAATTCGTGACTCAAGCGTCTACCTAGTAAAAAACACCGACAGTAAAGGCAACATAGACCTACGTATAAAATATAACCCAGAAGAACTGGACGATAACGATGATCTACTGGATGAAATAGAAGCTTTCACTCGTACTGAATATCGCTTACGTGACTATGCCGAAAGCTTTGATTCTTCTTCAGTGCGCGTGCAAGAAATCGACGACAACAAAGTCATCATTAGCTTTGATTATTCGAAGTATGGCTTACCTCAAGATATCGCGTATTTCCGATTCTTGAATGTCGATATCGAATTAGTCGACGGTGAACCAAAGCGAATGCTGATCACCAATGACAAGCCTTTTACACACCATATTTACAAGGTAGAAAGCTACAACCAAGAGATTGAGTTCAACACATTGGAGTCTGGCAAGCTCGTTATTGCACGCAAAACAACAGAAGTCGTCGGCACAACGAAGAATAAACCGATGAAGATGACTAGTTTGGTAGAACCAGTGGCGCTATACGCAGATGACAACGGCGTACAAGTTCTAAATGAAGCAAGACTTCAGGAAGTCTCAGACCCAAGAATGCAAGAAGCGAGCGTAAAGCTGGACCGCATCTTTCCATTAATGGGGGACATGGTGCGCCGTAAAGGCATCGATATGCCGCTTCCATTCGGTGTTTCTGTTGCTTACCGAAACCAAAACATGAATGTTCCCTTCAACGATTTCACTATCGGGGGTGTTCGTTTAAACGATTTGTTCGATCCCGACGACAGTGTGGGCATCGTCAATGCAGAGAGTTTATCTATCCGAGGTGACGTAAATATCCTACCGTTTTGGAATGTGTTCGGATACATAGGAAAGGTTAATGTCGATGCAAATGTCGACGCGTCTTATACAGGGGAAGCTGGGCAATTTCTCAAAGATAAACTTAACGACAAACTACCAGGATTGGGTGACAAACTTTGTGAAGGTGTATCTGCACTGTGTAACAGTGGTCGCTTAAACGTTCCACTTCACCTTGAATATGATCTCCGAGGTCTGGGTACAACGTTATCAGTTGGTTACAAAGAGTTTTTTGCCTCAGTTACCGGCACTTACTCGCAAACACGCCTAAAAGGATTAGACGATTGGGGAGAAGGCATTGTTACAGTTCAACCAATGCTGGGTTATCAATTAGTCGATTATCGCGCTCAATTTTTCGTAGGTGCGGAATACCAAGGTTTAGATTCACGCATGCAAGGTACTGTAAAAACCGGTGACATTGAATTTGATTATGACGTTGGTGTCGAGCTAAACGAATGGGCTCTCCTAACGGGTTTCAACAAGCAAATCGGTAAAAATTACAACTTAACCGTTTTGTACAACAAAGGCGAAACGCGCGATGCACTGACATTAAATCTCGGCTACCGCTTCTAGACTAAATCTAACCAAATTTCTGATGTGAACCTACGTTGTATTAGGTCGACATCATACAAATGAAAACGCGCCAACGTTGGTTATCCAGTAGATAACACACGAAGAAACACAACGTCAGATGCTCCAAAGACGGAGCCATCACCTTATGGATCTACAGGTTTGACGGTATCGATGCGCGGTTCGTTATTTTACCGAATTCTATTGTGGACACATTTTTTATGACTATTGCATATCGCTCTCTTATTGCTTTGACTATTGCTTCGGCCCTTATAGGTTGCGGCGACGAGAGCCAACCAACGGTTCCAATGCCAGACAAACCTGAACCTCTCGTGCCTGCCCCTGCTGAAACGTTTACCGCTCAAATCGGCGATGTGATGATCACAGCGTCTAAAGAAGAGCTGGTGATTACTTCAAATAGTGCCGTCGACAAGCTAGCTTCTGTTGAGTCTTTTAAAGGCATTAAATTTGCCGAAGCAGAGCGCTTTGAGCAAAGTAACATTGTTGATCTTGGGAGTGACATTGATGCCACTGCGTTTGGTGATGCATGTCCTCAATTGAAGACCGTTTCACAGACACAATCTGAAGACTGTTTGAACCTTAACATTTGGCGCCCAGTAGGCGTAGATGCTGATGCAGACCTACCGGTTTATGTATTCATTCACGGTGGTGACTTTGAATATGGCTCAGGTTCTGAAGCACTTGTGCACGGTGATACCGTGGTTGCTCAAGGAAGCGACGATGGTAAGCCTTTCATCTATGTAAGCTTGAACTACCGTCTTGGTCAGTTAGGTACTCAATGGATTAAAGGCGCGAACGAAGATGGCAACTATGGCCTAGGTGACCAGAAGCGCGCCTTAGAGTGAGTACATAACAATATCGCTGACTTCGGTGGTAATGCTCAAAACGTAACCGTTATGGGTCAAGGCTCAGGTGCTATGTCTATTGGTTTCTTGCAACAAGATGACAATATCGCAGGTCAATATTTCCAACGTGCCATTATGCAAAGCAACCCGTATGGTTTTGAGTATCCTAGCTATGACGTTGCTAAGGACCGCAACAATGACTTTGATGTAGACACTTCGATCGACGAGATCATGGCGTCGCAAGAAACAGCTTTGAATGGTATTGAACAGCTAAAAAATTGGTTGTTAGGTTCTTTGCAAATCCCAATTCTGAGCCCAACCGCAGATGAGACTCCAATGTCAAACCTGGTGCCTTTTGCTCCATACATATTGTGTGAAAAAACTAGTATCCTTGGTAGCTGTAGCGAATCAGCAGAATCACCAACGCAAGCAGGCTTCTCAGTACCAACTGTCCTAGGTGAAAATGCACATGAAGCGAACAGCTTTGGCATGCTCTTTACCACTACGTTCTTAATTCCGACGGTCATCGAGTTATTAACAGATGATGAACCTGAACTGCTTACTAATGAAGATCCAGCAAAGCTAGCTCTAGCTATGGTTAACTGGTTAGAAGATGAAAACAACATCGTTCTTCTGCAGCAAAAACTATCTGAGCAAGCAAGTGATGAAACTTCAGCAGATCTTGCATTGCCAAGCAGTGCTTACAGCGCAGTAACGGGTTTATTTTATGGTGCCAAGCTAGAAGGTGATCTACTTGAAATGACTGGATGCATTGATACCAGTGACATTACGGGTACCGTAGGTTGCTTGGTCGACATTGTTGATATCACTAGCCACCAACAAACCCAAGATATTCTGGCTCTAACGGATTTCTACCCTAACTCAGAAGCTGACATAGGTGGTGCTCTTGACAACATGACGCAATTTAAAACCCTGCTAAATGACACCTTGTTCAATGGCCCTGCTCGTTATATGGCAGCAAATAGCAAAGTAGAAGCAACGCTATACCACTTTGAGCACAAACCAAGCTTTAACATGTGGAACTTTAAAACAGGTCTAAATGAAGAAACGGGCGAATACGACCAACTGTCAATCATTGATCTATTCAAAACGATCGGTTGCATCAGCGGCGCATGTAACGGTTCAGAACTGCCATTTATGTTCAACAAAGCTATATGCTTTGACGGTAGTGATATTCACCCGACAAGCAATGAGAAGGTATTGATGAACGAAATGTCGCGTCTTTGGTTTAGCGATGAATTGTTCCAGAGCTACCAGTACAGCGATGCAGCCGACAATGTGCTTGTAATTGATGGTGCAGGATTCAGCGAAAACAGTACTACCTTCGACTGGGATTATGTCACAAACCCAGGTGTTGATCCTAAGCTTCGTGAAGGTCGCTTAACGGGTCTAGCAGAGCAAGGTCTTATGCCTTGGGACTGGTACCTTAACTAAACATCTTCAACACCCCTCCTACTTTAACGGCCAGCTCGCTGGCCGTTTTTATATCCAAATTTCATGTTTAAACGCAGGTTAGTTATGACATTTAGCAAACTAAAAACAGCATGCACAATAATGTTGATTGCTTTGGTCGCAGGATGTGCCCAACCTTACCCCGATGTTGACCCCGATTTCGAAGCTAACTGGCAAAGCACAGAACATCAAGCCGAAGTCTATTTGATCCCTAGCGCGCCTGAAGCCTTTGCTCGCCGTATTGATCTGGTTCGCCAAGCCCAACATTCCATAGATATGACCTACTTCTCATGGGAAAACGACACTCTGGGTCTGATGCTGTTAAACGAGCTAACACACGCCGCTGATCGCGATGTGACCGTGCGCCTCACACTGGATGACTTGCTGGTATTCAATGACAAATGGTTAGCCGAGCTAGACTCGCACCCAAACATTGAAATCCGTTTGTTCAATCCGTTTGATTCACGTAAAGCTGGCTGGATAGGACGTGCGTTTAATTTCTCGACTCACCAAAAACAACTGGATAATCGACTTCACGAGAAGTACTTCAATGTTGACCACCAATCGATGATTTTGGGCGGAAGAAATATTGGTAATGATTACTTTGGTTATAGCGAAAATGCCAATTTCTTTGATATGGACGTTCTGTTTCGAGGTACAGTAATAGCGTCTTTCGACTGCAACTACCAAGCACTTTGGGAGAGCGAATACGTAGTGCCAATTCAAGAGCGTATTCAAATCCAAGAGACCGAACAATACCAAGCGTTCACCAAAGCGTTAAATAAAGGCGAGAAGAATAAAGCGTTGATCACGTCTGAAGTCGAAAGGCAGATAAAGAGCTTAAACCAACCGAAGTTCATTTCGGCCTCTGTCACGCCGGTATTTGACTCACTGGAGAAGCTCAATGACAACAAGCCTTACTTTCGTCAACGTACAGAGCACTTAATGAAGCAAAAAGTAGCGACGCCAACTAAGGCTATAATTTCTACGCCTTATACGGTGCCAAGCGATAATCAGTTTGTGTTTGTCGATGCGCTCAGAGAGAACCAAGCCGAAGTCACTTTACTGACCAACTCATCGGCTTCCAATGATTCAGGCTTTGTACCAGCTTATTACGAAAAACACCGTGAGACTTTACTCGACAAAGGCGTAAGTATCTATGAGTACAAAAGCCAAGCTATCAATGATGATCACTACTTTCATGTTGATACCTACTACCACAACAAGACAGTAATTTTAGATGACCGTTTTACCTACATTGGCTCTTCTAACTTTGACCCAAGATCGGACTTTTTGAATGTCGAGCTGGGGGTACTGATCGACAGCGAAGCGTTTGCTCAGCAAGTGATACGTCACTTAACGCGTCAGAAAGACGAATTGTTCTGGGAGGTGTCACGTGCCCAATCAGGTGAGACTACTTGGGTTTCAGGGGAACAAAAACAGATTAAGAACCCTGATTACAGTTCATGGAATAAGTTGCCGGATTGGTTGTTCCGCAAAATAAACGGCGAGTTTGAGCTTTAATACTAATGCCCGTGAGTGTGTCAGAATCGTAAAGTCCTTATTTGTCTGCAATTCTTTGTAACTCATCAATCTTCAAAACATAAAAAACCGCATAATTCGCGGTTTATTTATGTTTCAGGCAAGCAGATCTCAGTTTATAAACGACGAGTCATCGCTCTCTTGGCTACGTAGTTAACCATATCTAACGTTGTGTAAATAGATTCAACATCATTAATGTCGTAATCAAGATGGTCACGTTCGACATACTGTTCTGCTAGTCGATAGATATCTACAACACGCTCAGCCACAGCTTCCATAGGGTCAATAAGTTTGATAGTTGGAAATGCACTTGCAAGCTGTTTTCTAACAAGAGGAAGTTCAGTACACCCTAAAATCACGGTATTTACCCCTTTATCAACGATACTTTGTACAGCAATCGAAAGTAGAGCTGCATTATGGTCAAACTGACCGGCTTTAATACCGTTTGTTTTACGAATCGCTTGACCACACTCTGTCATCTCACCCGTCACTTCACCATAGATAGCGCTATGTACGTTATGCTCTTGCTCAAAGGCATCTGGCTTAACAAACACCAGATTGGCGTCCGTTAGGTAACGATCATAGATTCCCGAGTTGTAAGTACCATTGGTACACAGAATACCAACAATTGCTTCCGGATTATCTTCTTTGATCTGATCAACGGTGGTTTGAAGCATATCGACGATATAAACATTGGTATGTTTTTGAACTTCAGGTCTGAAGTAATGAGCGGTATTGCAGGTCATTACGCCAAATTGAACATTGGCATGTTCTAAAATGCACGCTGACTCAATCAGCTCTGGAACAGGGTCGGTGCCGCCTTCGTTAATCGCTTCAGAGCGGTCCGGAATATCTGAATTTTTAACCACAATCATGGCCATATGATCTTGGTCTTTTAGCGCACCATGCTCGATCTCTTTCTTAGCAACGATATCTTGGAATAACGCATCAGCTTCAGGTCCCATATTACCAAAGACGCCAAATCGTACTTTTTTCATCGTATTTACCTTTATGTTTATTTAAGCACAAAGGTTATTACGCTTGCTTGATTTCCTAGAATCCCATTAGATGGATCAAACCCTCCCTGAGAACCGTAAATATTAAAACTGAGTGCCTAGAGAAAAATGGATACGGAATTCATCACCTTCGGGCGCATCCAGACCATAGGCAAAATCGAGTTTGACTGGCATAAGCTGTGAGTTCCAAATCAAGCTCACTCCCGTGCCACGCTTCCAATATGGTTGTTGATCAAATGCATCTCCCGCATCAAGAAAGGCACCCAACCAAATTGAACGATAGACTTGATGCTGATACTCGATTCCAGCCGTTAACATATAACGTGCCCCCGTTAATTCGCCATTCTCGTCTCTAGGAGAAATCGATTCATAACCATAGCCCCGCAAGTTGCCGTCTCCACCAGCAAAATAACGAAGCGAGGAAGGCACATCCGATAATGATTTTGCGATATTAATGCCGACGTTAGAACGGAAATGAAGCTTTTGCTCATCACTAATATCCCAAGAAACTACACTGTTTCCTTCCAACCGCAACAGCCTTGAATCAGACAACAGACTAGGGTCAGAATACTCAATAGAATACATGTGTCGATGATTAAGCTCCAATTGATCATTCTTACGATCAACCTGAGAAAAGCTGATTCCAGGTAAGAACAATTGAGATTGCTCTTCTTCAGAGGCCTGACGGTACTGCTCGTGCAAGTATTTGACGTAAATAGTACTTTGCCAATCGCTGTCTAGTTGCCAGTAACGTTCAAACTTAAGATCGTTTGAAAAGC
This sequence comes from Vibrio sp. G-C-1, assembly GCF_021728015.1. Classification (NCBI taxonomy): domain Bacteria; kingdom Pseudomonadati; phylum Pseudomonadota; class Gammaproteobacteria; order Vibrionales; family Vibrionaceae; genus Vibrio; species Vibrio sp. G-C-1. The sequence goes on from NZ_JAKKCR010000008.1 coordinate 70,737, forward strand.
TTTTTGTGTCTCGATGATCAATACGTTTCGATTCAAACTGAATACCAAAGTAATCGGTCGTTACCTTTTCCGTCGGGATTTTATACCCTAATTGAAGCGACTGCTCTTGTTCAGACAAATACGTTTGAGTTTCAAAACTGTGTCCCCTTTGGTTGTACCAAGGTTTTAACCAGTTCAGAGAGGCTCGAAATCCGAGATCGGTAGAATAACCACCACCAACTTGAACAATATCACGTGAGCTTGGCTCCGCGATGATTTCAATTGGGACTTCCAGACTGTTATCAAGGTGGTTGAACTCACTGTGCACAACGACGCTGCGAAACCATAGAGTGTCAGACAAATCAGATTGCAGTTCACCTAACTTGATGGTGTCAAAGTCATCACCTTTTTTAAATGTAGGTATTTTCTCGATACGAGTAGGCTCAACCCCATCATCAGGAATACTTATAGAACCGAACTTGTAGCGTGGACCACTTGCAAAATACAAGTGTATATTCGCGATGTTCTCGCTAGGAATAACCTCAATCTTTGACTCGATAAACCTACCGTCAAAATAACCTTTCCGCTTTGCTAAAGAGAAAATCGCACGCTTAGTTTGGTCGTATTCTTGGTGAGACAAAGTTAAACCTGAGCCTAACTTGCTTTGATTGAGTATATTGATGAACTCCGCATCTAAACTAGCTGCACCTGTAATTTTTACTATCGATTCTGCGATGCGCATGACAGGACCAGAATCGACGTTAATGATCACTTTATCAGAATCATTGAGGTCGATATCGATCTGTGGGTGATAATAACCATAAGGGTTGAGTGCATCTTGAATACGTTTAGATAGCTTCGTTTTTGATAGCTGTGATGCAGGAACATCGGCTAAAGGTTCTAAATATAATTCTACATTTTCGGTGAGAGTTTTATTAACCCCTTTAACCTCAAATTCAGCAGCACTAGAAGAGTATTGGGTAAACAGGAAAAATGAAGTGGCCAGCACTAATGGTTTAATCGAGGTCTTCACGCGGTTACCCAATTGCTCAAAACCCGAACAGGTTATGAGCAAAGCGTTGAATCGCTGAATCTCTTATGGAGGACGCTATCCTTCGAGCCGCTTATCTGGTTGTTTAACACTGCAACAGTCGTTTATTAACGACTCAAATCCCCTCACTACAGACGCAAAAAAGGCGCAATTAAGCGCCTTTAGAAATTCTATTTTTTACTGACTCAATATCAGTTGTTTCTCAGCCACACATCTTGGTTTTTAGGTGCTTTCTTCTTTTTCTTTTTGCCTGTGCCAGCCGGTGGCGCAACGGGTTTTAATGCAGCAACAAGTTCAGCCGTAGCTTCTTCATCCACTTCAAAACCTTCAATTTTCTCACGCTCAAGACGGATTTTGTTCTTCTTCTCAATGATTGTGAAGTGATGGTAATCTTCGTGGTCGATCAAAGATAGCGCTAGACCAACCTCACCCGCACGACCACTTCGGCCAATACGGTGCATGTAGTCTGATGGGCTACGCGGTAGGTCAAAGTTGATTACTACTGGTAGCTTTTCGATATCCAGACCACGTGCCGCGATGTCTGTCGCGATAAGAACGTCAATCTCGCCAGATTTAAAATCTTCAAGAATACGAGTACGTGAACCCTGCCCTTTATCGCCGTGGAATACTTCTGCGATGATACCGCGCTTGTAAAGCTTGTCTGCAAGGTGCTCACAGCTGTTTTTCGCGTTTACGAAGATAAGAGCTTGGCGCCATTCGTGCTGTTGAATCAGGTGCGCTAACAATGCGGTCTTACGACCTTTTTCTACTTCGAATACACGCTGAACCAATGTGCTCGCATTGGCACTTTGAAGTTGAACTTCAATTGGATCATTCAGTAGTTCGTGAGTCAGCGTTTTAACTTGCTCGGGGAAAGTCGCAGAGAACAACAAGGTTTGTTTTTTGCTTGGCAGAAGTTTCAAGATCGCGTCTAGTTCTTCTGTAAAACCAAGGCTTAACATTCGGTCAGCTTCATCAAGCACTAACGTTTTTACTTTATCTAGCTTGATAGCGTTGCTTGAGATCAGATCCAGCAAACGACCCGGTGTTGCCACCAAGATATCAGTGCCGCCACGTAGCGCTTGCATCTGAGTGTTTACCGATACACCACCAAATACACAAACCGTTTTGATCGCACCATTGAAGTGTACTGCGTAAGACTTAACGCTGTCAGCCACTTGCTTAGCAAGTTCACGTGTAGGCACCAAGATAAGACCAGACACAAAGTTACCTTTGCCTGCTCTGCGGTCTAAAGGCGCATCTTCATGGATTTGTTGTAACAGCGGCAGTGCAAATGCTGCAGTTTTACCTGAACCCGTATTTGCACCTGCAATTAGGTCGCGTCCTGCTAACACACTTGGAATAACTTGCGCTTGGATAGGCGTTGGCTGTTGGTATTCAAGCTCTGTTAAACGAGCCATCAAAGGAGAGATTAAGCCAAGATCAGAGAAGTTGGTTGGTGTTGTGGTGTTAGTCATTAATTGCAGGAACTCAAAGCTAAAATAATAGCGCGCTATATTAACGTATTTCAGCAGTATTACGTAACTAAATCGCCCCTTTCTCCCGTGTTTCAGCGATTAAGCCCCTCTAAAACACATCCAGATATCAAGTTATCGCAAATTTAGTTAAGCCACCCCGCGACCGTTTGCTCTGGCGTGTACGAGTTGAGCTCAGTTAACCACACGGCTACAGCATCTGGCTTAGCGACTAACGGGGAGAAATTGATATTGAATTGCCATTCAGACTCACCACGTTGATAGCCGTCGTAAACCACGACAAAATCGTGCTCAAGTTTCTTACCTCTGTTCTCCCCCGCTTTAACGCTGGTGACTTCGTTCATCGCCAACAAGGCAATATGAGCGACATAATCCCCTTTGCCTTCGTAACTCACGCTGAACGTATCGCCTTTATGGTTCACTGTTAATTTGGGATTAGTTTGTTGTTGGAGCGAAGGCAACGTTCTGTCTAGCCAATTAAAGTAACCACGCCACTCTTTTCCATCGACAACAAAGCCCGGTGTATAGACGCCACTTGTTACCCCATAAGCTTTGTACAAACGTTGCTTCTGACTGAATGCCTTGCTGGCGAACTTGTCTCCCCAGCCTAAGTAGTCCCAGTAGTCTACGTGATAAGCAAGCGGTATGACCTCGGTCCAAAGTTTTGGATGATCTGCAAAAGTACTAAGGTACGTGTCAGCAGGTGGACAACTAGAACAACCTTCAGAGGTAAACAGCTCAATAACCTGAGCAGGCTGGCCTTCGTTACTCCACGTTTGTGCAAACGACACAGAAGAATGGGCGCCGATTGGCAAGGCAAGTAAACAGAGTTTAAGCAATGATGAATTGCGTGTGGCGTGTGACATACCGAGATCCTTGTACAAAGCGAATTTACTGGCGCTCAAATAAAGACCGTTATGCCTAAGTATTTCTTTCAGGTGATGAGTTTCTTTCAGATGCTGGGGTTATTCAGATGTGTAGTTTATTTCAGATGCACAGCTTGTTTCAGATACAAAAACGCCAGCTTTAAAAGCTGGCGTTTTTTAAATTCTATATTTTTACATGTTAACGCAGAGACTAACGGTTGATACCGATATCGCGTTGCATGTGACCAGATAGGTCGCTTGCGTAGTAACTACGTGGAGAGTTGTCTACGAAAAGAATATCGAAAATGTGTGCAATCAATCCTTTGATGTTAACCGAGTAGGTCTTCTTATCCATAGAGTTAGGAACAGCGATAGTATTCATTTGCATTGCTTGAGCCATGATTGCCTCTCTATAAATTTGTTTATGTGGTTCGTTCTGATGACAAGAATAATAGGTGATCTTTTGCAGGTTAAAAAATGACTAAAATTAGAAATTCAGATTAGTTTTTCTAATAAAACAATCCATTAACAACACCTCGAAATACATATTCACGCTTGATGAGTAAAAATTCACAACAGTGCCTAAATCATGCATTTAGTACAAATAACCCTCAAACAACAGTGGCCAATGTCACAAAAAATTTACATAAATAAATTTCAATCTTCATTGACCACCTAATCCTTATCGAGTTTTCGATAAGTTATTTTTGTTTTAATTTACTTGTTCAATGTCTGGCTTCTTCGCATAAATCGACGCTATAACCGCAATCGTCATAGTAGAAATCAGAACAGCTAGCGACCAATACGTTGGGATAGCCCACTCACTGTCAACCAATAGCATTTTCACACCAATAAACACCATGATGAATGCCAGTGCAGGCTTCAAGTAGATGAACTTATCCATCATGCCTTGCAGAACAAAGTACAAAGAACGAAGGCCAAGCAATGCAAATACGTTTGCAGCCAGTACTAAGAATGGCTCTCGCGTAACGGCGAAAATTGCAGGAATAGAATCCAGTGCAAACATCACATCCATAACCGCAATGGCACCAATCACCAACATCATTGGCGTGAGTACCCATTTAGTGCCTTGCTTGATCATCAACGCTGGACCATGGAAGTCTTCTGTCACTGGCATCACTTTACGAAGTAACTTCTCAGGTAGCGTATTCACACTCTCCTCTTCGCCCTTGTCTAGCGCTAGTTTAATACCCGTACCAATTAGGAATGCAGCAAATACATAAAGCACCCAATGGTATTCAGCCAATAGCTGAGCACCTAATGCGATCATAATTGCACGAAGCACCAATGCACCAATTACGCCCCAAAGAAGCGCACGAGGTCTTAGATGCTCAGGAACTTGGTATTGAGCAAAGATCATCGCGAAAACAAACAAGTTGTCTACGCTCAATGATTTTTCTAGCAAGTAACCGGTAATGAATGACACGGTTGCTTTTTGGGCTGTGTATTCACTATTCGGCGCATAGATGTCCCAAAAAAGGTAAATGGAACCAGCAAATAAAAACGCGAGCACAAACCAGAAAACGCTCCAAATTGCCGCTTTCTTGATGGTTACACTACCACCACGAGTCTGATAGATATCAATAGAGACGAGAATGACTGTCAGCAGGAAAAAGCCCGCATAAGTCGTCATGATTGGCGATGAAAAAAAGGATTCACTATTTGTAGATAATAGAGATTGAGTTGAGTTCATTATTCCTCCGGGCGGAAGAACTGTACAAAGACCTTCCGCAAACAAAACTATCAAGTTCCACGATGGATCTTGATTGTGATTGCGTTGGTCTCGTTGAAGTGAAATATGGGATTTCACCTTTACATACCGGATAGACTCTTGGCCTAACGAGATGACGATATGTAAACTTGCGCTAACTACTCCCCAAACGCGTGGATAATATTCCTCTATCTTTGTTTCGTCTAGAAAAATTTTCTGAAATAAATAAAAAAGGAGCAAAACGCTCCTCATTTATTTCTATAGGCTTGTCAAAACGACATTCGTATTGATTCTGAGAATACTACTGAGAGGGTTAACCCCTAATACCGTTACTCAGTGATACAAATCCGTTACTCAATGATGCGAATAACGAACGAGTCTTGTACGCGCTTTGTCTGACAGTTCACTTCAAGGCACGCTACGTTATAAACCTGCAGCGGGTACCAAGTACACTAACGCAGACCAAACCGATACCCAACCAACCACTGCTACCGCATCTAACCAATCTTTCTTATCCATGCTTATCTCCACAAGAAGGCGACCTGCAGGAATAAAGCATAAACAATGCCAAATTTATAAATAGACGAAACTAATAACACCAATCACAAGTATTACCTGTGGCTATCTAAAACACTCCAAACAATTCAGTGGCTCGTTGTGTTGCAGTGACTCTGGGTGGTCTTGTAGAAACTCGATGAAACAGTCAGCCATAGAGTCAGTGGTTACCGTGCCATCACCGATCATATCCAACACAGCGTTATAGCCCTCTTTCCCTTTCATGGTATAGGCTGACGACGCGCCTCGGTAAATACGGTTGCGAGAAACAGTCTGCCAACCCGATTCATCAGAGTGGATTTCTAGATGGTGAATCCTGTGTCCTAAAGGCGCTTCTTTGTGGTAACAAAACCTCAGGTTATGCGTATAAGGGAAGCTGCCTGAACCTGTCCCTACAACGCCATTATCCAATGCATTGTTGATTGCACCTTCAAGCATGCCAGCGATCGTTTCACCTTTTACTTCATACACACCAATGGGTACGGCAAACGGTAGTAGTTTTCCGGCAATATCGGCAACAGAAACATCGCCGCTATTCAGTGAATTTCTAACACCACCTGCGTTGTGAATAGCAAAGTCAACGTGATGCCCTTTCTTGTTCATTAGATGGTGAAATGATTGAGCAACCAAAGGCGCTAGTTGGCTCGGGCCTTTATCATCTGGAATACGTACATGGCGAAGTTTTGTGTCTGCATGAGCAATCACTTGTTGCTGAAGCTTTCGAACTCGCGGCTGGTATTTATCCGTCAGAATGCTCTGCAGCTCAGGATCTTTCTTACATACCGCAATATTGGGGTGGTTGTTCAAAAACTCACACGCCATATTATGAGCATCGTCTTGCCCTACTTCACTCAATTTCGCGTCTATAAACAGTCGACGGCCTAACAGCAGTTCGTTCTTACCGTTGAAGTGAGTCACTTTGCCTTCAGCATCGAACTCGATTTCGCAGTGTCCTAGGCTCATGGCGTGGAAACCCGCTTGCACAACATAGGTGTCACCGACTTTCACGCCGTAACCATCATCTTTAACTAAGCCAATATCAGAGAAATCACCTTGTAAGCGATGACTATGACCACCAACAATGACGCCAATACCTGTTACGTTGGCTGCTAACTCTAAATCAGCTTCGTAACCAAGATGGCTAAGTAACACAATCTTGTTGATGCCAGCTTTATGAATCTGCTTAATAGTCGCTTTTGCTGTTTCTAAAGCATTTTCAAATGGTGTATCGATATCTGGATTAGCAATGCCTGCCATCTTGTCGATGCTTAAGCCGAATATTGCAACCTTCTCGCCATCAAACCCTTTCGTTATAAAAGAAGCGCTTCGCGTTTCAGTCAGATAAGGCTTAACAATTTCGTTGTCCGCTAAGGTATGAGTTTTATTGATATCCTCATTCGATAGATTCCAGTTACCGGCCAACAATGGGAATTTGATTCTTTTCGCGAAAATCGCAACGGGCTCATTACCCATATCTAGCTCGTGATTGCCGAGCGTCATGGCATCTATATTAAGGGCATTCAACAAATCGGCGTTGGCTTTTCCCTTGAATAAAGAAAAGTACAAAGTCCCCTGGAAGCAGTCACCAGCATGCAGGAACAGGGTTCCAACCTTCTGACGCTGGGCATCTTGTTCTATTTGTTTAAAGCGTGTTGAAATTCGAGCAAAGCCACCAGTACTGACATAAGGTTCAATGATGTGGTTGTTCATTTTAAGTGATAGCTGTAACGAGGTTGGTTCAAAGTATGAGTGGGTGTCGTTGATGTGTGCCAACACTATTTTTGTCGGCTTATTCTTTTTAGTCATATTTTCTTCTCTCTTTGTCCCTTCATACTAGGTCGAGAATCATGACAGAATCGTGAATTTTATGAAACTGCACTGCAAAAAAATTCTCGAGATAGATCAAAAATCCCATTTTGATCCGTACAAATAAACAACGGGTTTTGTGACAGGTGAGCATACCGGATTGGTATTTTTCGATTATGATTAAAGATATCTGTTAGCTTTCAAACAATTAGCAGAGCCTTCCGTTAGGAGTAAGCCTATGCAACTAGAAAGAATCGAGATTTCTGGCTTTCGAGGTATCAAGCGCATGTCACTCGCGTTTGACGAGCTAACCACGCTTATTGGTGAAAATACCTGGGGTAAGTCTTCATTATTGGATGCCCTTTCCGTCGTTCTGCCCTCAGACGGTGTGCCATATCACTTCGAAATGACTGATTTTCATGTCGATTACTCGGTTTCACATCCACAGTCTCAACATCTTCAAATTGTTCTCGCATTAAAAGCCAATGATAAGAGCGAACTCAACGCTGGTCGTTATCGCAAGCTTAAACCTATATGGGTTCAAGATGAATTTGGCGTCCATCGTATCTATTATCGAATCAGTGCCACATTAGAACAATATGAAACGACCACAAACTACGCATTCTTAGGTTTAGACGGTAATCCGCTCAAACTCCATCACTCAGAAAAGCTCGCTCAAGAATTAATGACCTTACATCCTGTGATCCGTTTACGAGACGCAAGGCACTTTGATCGCCCTTTCAACGGAAATTCACTCAACCACAATGCTCACCTGCCGACTAATGTTCACGCTAATAACGGTCACGCTAACAATGCAAACGGCAATGGGAACAACAATCCAAATAACGGGCATGGGAACGGACATAATCACACTACCAATGGTCATGGCACGAATGGAAACGGCAGCGGCAGCAATGGCAATGGCCGTCAGGCAAGAATAGAAAAGCGGATCGACAACACCTGCCGCCGTCTTATGGCGATACCCGGACATGTTAATAAAGGTGAAATGCGCAGTAGTCTTGAGTCAATGCAAAGCTTAATAGAACACTATTTCTCATTTAAGAGTGTCTCACGTAAGAATCCGAGAAAACCGCGTGACGGGCTACTGTACTCAGCTGGAGCGAACGACAAGAGCATTCATCAATTGGTCGAGGAGACCAAGAATAAACAAACTCGGCTGTTATTCATGGGCTTACTTAACGCTTATCTACAGGCCAAAGGGCCGACAGACTTAAGACGATGTGCGCGCCCTCTTTTGATCCTTGAAGATCCAGAGGGTCGACTGCACCCAACGCACCTAGCAAGGGCTTGGAGCTTGATGCAGAAGTTACCTATGCAAAAAATCCTTACCACCAACAGTGGCGATCTACTTGCTGCTGTACCACTTCAATCGATTCGTCGTTTGGTGCGTCAGTCCGATAAAACCATCGCTAACCAACTCAACATGAACCACTTTAGCAAAGATGAGCTTCGTCGAATTGGTTTTCATATTCGTTTCCATCGTTCAGGTGCTCTGTATGCTCGCTGTTGGTTATTAGTAGAAGGTGAGACTGAAGTCTGGTTGTTTAACGAGTTAGCCAACCAATGTGGGTATAACCTTGCTGCGGAAGGCGTTCAGATTATTGAGTTCGCTCAATCAGGACTAAAGGCATTGATCAAAGTCGCGCAAGAGTTTGGCATCGATTGGCATGTCGTCACCGATGGCGATGCAGCAGGTAAAAAATATGCGGCAACAGTGCTATCTAAACTTGGGAACGATCAAGAGCGACATCGCCTCACAGAGCTTCCTGACAGAGACATCGAGCACTACTTGTATATGAATGGGTTTGAGAATTTTTTCAGAGACATGGTTAAGATTCCTTACGATCACCCTATCCCAGCGAAAAAAGTCGTGGCTAAAGTTCTTAAGAAACACGCAAAACCAGATCTGGCTTTAGCGATCGTGTCTCATTGTGAGAATCAAGGACAAGACTGTATTCCCTTGTTATTAAGGTGGACGCTAAAACGTGTCATCACCATGGCAAACGGGAACACCTAAGCGCTTTAATTAATTGATAGATGCTATTGGTTCTTCTGCAGATGATTTTTTAAACTGATTGGCTTAACCAAAACCAAAAAAGGCACACCAAGTAGTGTGCCTGTATAAATCGATATACAAATTAATTGGGGGTTATCTTGCAAGAGTTTACAGTGACTAAACTGAGGTTAGGTTAACGAATTAAGGTTAGATTAACGAATTAAGCCTTAGCTTGCTTAGTGTGTTGTTCAACCACTTCCGAAGATTGAGTCGATTTCTCGTGAAGCCATAGCCCCGTTGCTTTCATCAAGTATCCAAATACACCACCAAGCAGTAAAGATGGTACTACAAGTTGCCAATCGCCACCTGCAGCAAACGTCGCACAACAACCAATGAAGGTTCCTGGGATATAACCTAGCCACGCTTGTTTCGCTTGGATACACATAAAGAAAGCCACAATAGCGGTAATCATGTAGCCTAAAATCTCTAAACCTGCGAAGGTTGAGCTTTCGATAATCACCATTGCCCAGAATACGCCTGTCATGTTAGTCAATAAGCTACCGGCTAGTCCTTTTACGCCGCCTGTTGGCGAAGCAAAATAACTGGTGCAACCTAAGAAACCTGCCCATGACAATAAGCCGAAAGAGATAGCAATCCATCCCCATAGACCTGACAAAATACCTGTTGTTAATGAAATCGCGACTAATGTACTCATACTATTTCTAAAGCCTAATTACGTAATTCATCGCAACCGGATTTAGCCTCACTTAAAATCAAGTAAGCATATTATGGGAAGAACGCCCTTTTTTAGCCGATCGTGATCACATTAATAATGTATGCGAACATGCATTTATCACCAAATGGAGACCGGAATCGCTTATTCAACATAAATAGTTATTAGTATTTTATCAATTTATCGCTACAGAACCGACGGTTTGCCTTTCATCATGCGTTTACCTTCTCGCTTAATACACTCAGCAAGTGGGTTCTCAGACATATCTGCACGCCAAATAAAGGACAAGGTTCTTTCCATTTCAAGCTCAGGGACATTTAACGTGACCAGTTGACCAGACTCAACAAACTGTTCGACATCGAGATAAGGTAAACACGTTAAATATGGGCCGTTTGCAACCAAACTTCTTAAAACAGGAACGTGTTCATACTCTCGCCAAACATCAAGATCACCAATTAAATGATGAATAGAGCTATCAAAAACTTTGCGAGTACCCGAACCATGTTCACGTAATACCCATTTTGCTTGTTCTAATTGCGCCAAGCTTACTCGTTCACGCTTCGCAAACGGGTGATGAGCCGATGCAACCACCGTTAAATGGTCCGTACACCACACTTCTTGGTGAACTCGGTTGTCATCACAACGACCTTCGATAACACCCAAGTCATATTGATAATCTAATACGCCATCAATAACCGCATCGGTACTTTGTACGCCGAGCGAGATTCGCATCTCAGGAAAGTCGTTATCAATAATACTGATGAGGTCAGGAACAAGGTGTTCCGCTGGTGTTTGGCTTGCACCGAGTTTGAGCTCTCCACTTAGTAAATGCTGCTCATAAAAACCCATCTCAATTTGCTGCGCATCTTGCAGTAAACGCTTCGCTTTAGGCCTTAGCCACATACCCCAATGAGTAAGAGCCATTTGCTTGCCCTGCCTTTCAAACAAAGGCCTGCCGAGCATTTTTTCCAACTGTGCAAGAGACATACTTGTCGCTGACTGAGTCAACGCCAACTTGTCTGCTGCCTGACTAACACTCCCGGAATCCGCCACTGCATCAAATACCGCGAGTTGCTTTAATGAATAACGCAAAATTCATCCTTAATTCTTTTAATAACTTATGTCCTGCTGCTCGTTTTTTGTTAAGCCGATGAGCAATTAATTTCATTCTACGCGTAACCCAATCTATATCAATAATTTTGATGTGGTTTCTAAAAATTATCAATTTTACCTCTACCCCTCAACCCCCTAATCTGGAATGGCAGGACACAAACGAGCCCTGCAAAAAATCACTGATTAACCATTACGGATTAACCAAGTCATTAACACTAGGAATTACACATGACGGATTGTTCAAGGGGGGGATATGGCAACCAGCACTTCTGAAAATCAGCAACTGTTCTCGCCAACAGAAATGATGGCGGAAGCCGAGAAGTTTGCATTAAGCAAAGCAAATAAAACCAGCAGCATGACATTGAGTTTGGCAATCATGGCTGGCGCATTCATCGGGCTTGCTTTTTTATTCTACATCACGGTGACCACGGGTAGCGCTGATGCTGGATGGGGATTGAGTCGTTTAGCCGGCGGTCTTGCATTCAGTATGGGGTTAATCCTGATTGTGATTTGCGGTGGCGAGCTGTTTACCAGTTCAGTGTTATCAAGCATTTCATGGGCTAACAAGCAAATCACCTTCACTAAGATGCTGTCTATCTGGGGCAAGGTCTACGTCGGTAACTTCATCGGTGCCATGTTCCTATTGGCTTTGGTAAGCGCAGCAGGCTTATATCAACTGGATGGCGGGCAATGGGGCTTAAACGCTCTGAACATTGCTCAACACAAGCTACACCACAGCCCTGTTCAAGCTTTTGCTTTGGGCGTGCTTTGTAACTTATTGGTGTGTTTAGCGATTTGGTTAACGTTCAGCTCTGCGAACGCTATGACCAAAGCAATGATGACCGTATTACCTGTTGCAATGTTCGTTAGCTCAGGCTTTGAACACTGTGTGGCGAATATGTTCATGGTTCCACTAGGCATCACGATTCAAACATTCGCACCAGAGAGTTTTTGGATGCAAATCGGAGCAACGCCTGTTCAGTACGCAGACTTAAACATCATGAAATTTGTCACCGCAAACTTAATACCAGTGACAATCGGCAACATTGTAGGTGGTTCAGTATTGGTCGGCTTAGCCAATTGGAGCATTTACCGTCGCCCGCAGCTGAAAGCAGCAAAAATTACAGCAATTACACAAACAACAGAAATTACGTCAGTTAAGGAAATCACTATGAACACAGCAACGACTATCAAGCAAATCATGAACACTCAACCAATTACACTGAGCGTAGAAATGCCTACATCAGTCGCAATTGATTCCCTTCTAGACGCTCAACTTGTTAGCGCTCCTGTTTGCGATGTTGAAGGTCGTCTAGTGGGTATCTTCTCTGTTCACGACGTAATGGTTGACCTTTGGTGCCAAGATTACATCCCGACAAAAGGTCAGAAAGTCGTAGACCTAATGAGCCGTGACGTTGTGGCTATCGATGCAAGCGACAAGTTAGTCGACGTTGCTGAGTTCCTATGCATCGACAAAGAACAACTGTACCCAACTACGAGCATGGGCTTCGCAACTCGCCTGACTTCTCTTTCTCTAGAAGAGCGTGCAAAAGCGATGAAAGTAAGCCAACCACATATGCTGCCAGTGTTAGAAAATGGCGTAATGGTCGGTGTGTTAACTCGCATTGAAGTGATGCAAGCACTACGTCCAATCTACGGTGACCGACTAAACGTGGTTCCTCAAGCTGAACTAGAAACGGCTTAACTAATCGTAAGTTGAACTATTAGGGATTAGTAGTTCAATTAGATAACTCAGTCATGGCAACGTTGACTGGCAGAAGTAAATGGTGGCTTAAGACGCAGTAAAAGGTTTGACACAAAACAGACCTAAACGCGTGGCTATTTACCTCAATAAAAAAGGCGCAAAGTGAAAACTTTGCGCCTTTCTCTATTTCTAGCGGTTTTGCTACTTTCCCTATTACCAACTAGCTTACTAGCTGCTGACCAATTTAGTATCGACCAAACTTTTGATGTCTCTAAAAAATGTTGATACCTGTCAGAAAGCTAGAAAACTAGAAAGCTAGAAAGCTAGAAAGCTAGAAAGCTAGAAAGCTAGAAAGCTAGATTACTTCTTTACACCTTCAACGTGTAGATCCATGTCTACATAGCTTGAAGCGCCCATTACTGGAATGTTGAAGTCAGCAAGCTCTAGACGAGTTGTACCAACGAAACCAGCACGCTCACCGCCCCATGGGTCTTGACCAGCACCAATGAATTCAGCTTCGATAACGATAGGCTTAGTTACGCCATGAAGTTTAAGGTCACCCATTACTTCAAGTTTGCCGTCACCTTTATCAACCACTTTCGTGCTGTTGAATGTAGCATCAGAAAACTTGCTTGCATCGATGAAATCACCGCTACGGATGTGCTTATCACGTTCTGCGTGGTTAGAATCAAGACTTGTAGTATCAACCGTTACGTTTATTTTAGACGCTGCAACGTTGCTTTCATCAAATGAGAAATCACCTGAGAACGTGTTAAAACGACCTTGGATAAAGCTGTAACCTAGGTGGCTAACTTTAAAGTTAACTGAAGCATGCGCACCTTTTGTATCAATCACGTAATCAGCGGCGTTCGCAGCGAAAGGCATTGCCATAGCAAGTGCTAATCCTGTAGCGATAATTGACTTTTTCATTTTGAAGCTCCTATCATTTTTCGTAGCGTATCGTCTTTGTCGATAACGTGGTGTTTTATCGCCGCTAAGGCGTGCACTGATGCCATAATGATCAGTACCCATGCAGCATAGTAGTGAATCGTTCCTGCGAGATCCGATTGGTTTTCAAATAGCTCACCCATACTTGGAACAGTGAACCAATTAAACACGTCGATCCCACGGCCATCTGATGTTGAAATCAAATAACCTGAAATAAATAAAACCGCTAGGTTAATGTACATAAAGCCGTGCGCTATCTTAGCGGCTGCAACTTCATAACTTTTGCCTTCTACCTTAGGTGACGCGGTAACTAGTTTCCAAAGCAAACGGAGAACAGTAACTGTAGCCAAAAGAATGCCTACCGAACGGTGGTAGTCTGGCGCTGTTTTGTACCACTCGCTGTAGTATGAAAGATCAACCATCCATAGGCCTACACCAAATAAGCCAAATATTGCGAGTGCTGAAATCCAATGCATTGCTCTTGCTAAGGGATTGTAATTTTTAACGTTGTTGTCCATGCATCTGTTCCGAATGTTAACGAGTCGTGTAATTTTGAAAAGCGTACCCTACACTAAGTTTGTGTAACATATTATTTACCAAGCTTTACATTAGTTACATCATTTCAAATTAAACAAGTTATTCAAAATTTTTGAACAAGTTGCTTTATTGACAAATTTCTTTGTCGAACAATCGCTTGCTGTGTCTATATTTCAACGATTTGTTCAATTTCATAGAGCTCATCTGAGATATCTAACATTTTTCGTTCCATGACTTTCTGAGCATCTTCTATCCCCTTGTTGTAGTAAACCGCACCAAACTTTTTACTAATGAAGTCGACCAAGAATTCCGTGTCGAACTGACCAAGCTCCACATCGAGTTCATCTTGCAGATACTTTTGAAGCGCATGGGTGAGCTCAGACTTTTGTTTCGAATCTAATTGAATGGTCATGAATGTGTCCAAATAAAGAGTAAGTAGAACAATTGTGATTAGCTGACTAAGATTAGGTTGACTAGCGATAACTTTACTAAGTCACCGTGAGCCTGCTAACTCACTATTATTTCTCATAATTTAGATTACAGACCCGTAGAGCGCCAGTGCTATCCATAAAAACGCTCTGTAATGGCTAATTTTGATAGAGGGATCATGAACTGGCACTTTGACGATAGGTAATGGCACTGCAATTACCGTACTATTGCCCATCAATAAGATAGTAACTGTGTATAAGGGACTTCATTGTTATTAGATCTAGTGATTAAAAGCGTCAACCAGTTTCAAGACGATTGCCTAAAGCTTTGTGAACGCCACTATCCTACGGTACACAATCAAGGGATCAGTGAGCACCATATAGGAAAAGCTTTTGCTCGACGAATGGAGCACACCTTCGTTAGCTTTAATCATGCAAGCAACATCAGCCCGCTCGAAATGCTTTCTTCTGGTGAAACCCCTCGACACTTCCGAATCTCCTCTGAAATAGGAACGGTTTGGATGATCAGCCACCACATGGTGAGCGCGGGGAAAACTTGTCGTAGAAAGTTGATGTTGGACATTCATAACTGGCAATCAGAGTATGGATTTGCAATCCAACCCAATGACGTTTTGATCATTGTCTCCGACCATTGGATAACCCGAAGTAAAAACAGCGGTGAACTATTACATTGGTGGATGGGAGAACTCCCAGACGAGATAACCGAATACAGCCAACAAGGCATCACCCTAAGAGAGAGCGAGTCTCAATTTGCCGCTGATTTGAATATTAACTTTAAAATTAGCCCCTGTTTTATTAAATTTGGTCACCCGTTAAAACGGTCAGGAAATCATCAATTAGTACGTAAATATCTGCAACTTTATGCGGTACTTCAATGGCAGTGATAATACGGGTCAACTTTTTCATTCAATATTGAAAGTAAATTGTTAGACCTTCATCCCAGCATTTTATAAAAGATAACTCATTCCCTGTTCATTAATTATTCGAACTTCCTGTTTTAATTATTAATAGCCGATCGACTCACAGTCTCGATTTTGAGAGATAGATATCATTTCTGTGTAACTCGCCTAGTCAATCTATTTTATAACTTTGACACTCCCCCATAATTTAAGCCATTAACCCTACTTTTCTCTGGTGTATCAGCGTTCTAGCCTTATATTGGTTGGGTTAATATGTGAGACGTTACTCAGCCATTAGATTCACTTAAACTATCAAACACAGTCAATGATAAGTAAATTTAATGGTTAATGTCATTTATCATGCTGATTTTTCGTTAGTTATATTAATTTAAATATTGACGTTACAAATGAATTTTTATTAATTGACAATTTAGTAACACCTGTCAATATTGTGACAGCCGTGACGTATATTCTCGTCATTAAATAAACACCTTTATTAGCGACTATGATTTTATCAGACAGAAGTGAATTTATTAGCTGTATATCTGTGGATGCCGATATGCAGTTTATTGCGAAATATCAAGACCTAACACTTAGAAGTGTCTACCAACCTATATTTGATTCTTCTATGACTCAGATAGGTGTAGAGGCTTTAGTTCGAATTTCGAACAGCAAAGGTGCCATTGTTCGCCCTGATCACTTCTTTCATTCCGACGAAACCTCATGCACAGACAAAATTAATGTCGAGAGGCTGAGCCGAGCCATTCATATACGCAACTTCGCACAGTCGACTATTCGTCATTTACACCTATTCTTGAATGTTCTTCCTAATGTTGGCGAGTTATTTGCCGCAGAGAAAGTGAGCGACAGCTTGCTAGCTAAACGCCTGCATGAGCTTAACTTATCGTGCGAACAAATTGTGATGGAGTTGGTCGAGCTTAATGTAGAGAGTGAAGAACGTTTGAAAGACGCGGCCCATTCATTAGCGGAAAATGGTTTTCAAATCGCTGTTGATGATTTCGGAACACAAGCGTCAACAGAACAGCGGGTTCGCCATATTAATCCTCATATCATCAAGATAGATCGCTCTGTGATGTTGGATTTTGAACAAGGTGACACAAGTGAAATGGAGTTGGCCCTAAAGCTTGCTACTCAAATCGGTGCGAAGACGGTAATCGAAGGGATAGAAACCCAACAACAACTCACAGCGATGCAAAATTTAGGCTTCGATATGTATCAAGGTTATCACTTAGCCATGCCAAAGCCGATTGAGTTAGATCTCCGCCTCGCAATCTAGAACTGCCCTCTATTCTCTATTCTACAGGAAGCCGCTTGACCATTGGTTAGCGGCTTTTTTAATACTTCCCTATTCGTATCCGCTTGCCACTCTCATGTGTTAACACATTTCAGGACGGGACAACACGCATAAAAAAGCCCAGTCGAATTTGACTGGGCTGGCTTAAAAGAATCTGTTTTATATCATTCCCTAATAACCCGCAGTGGACGGTTTGATTCTATATAGAATAGCGAACATCACTGGTACTACTATTAGCGTTAGTACGGTAGCAAAGCCTAAGCCTGCCATGATGGTAATCGCCATTGAGCCGAAAAATGCATCGAATACCAAGGGAATCATCCCCAAGATAGTCGTCAGTGCTGCCATAGATACCGGTCGTACACGACTGATCGCGCTGTCTACAACCGCTAGGTATGGGTCTTTACCTGTTGAGAGTTCGGTGTTGATCTGGTCAAGCAGGACGATACCGTTTTTCAAAATCATGCCGCTTAGGCTCAGTAGGCCAAGGAACGCCGTGAAGCTGAATGGCATATTAGTCCCTAGCAGACCAATCGAAACACCAATGATAGAAAGTGGTACCGTAAACCAAATCACAAGAGGCTTACGAAGCGAGTTAAACAAAAGCATGGTGATGATAAACATCAACAAGTAACCCATTGGCAGTGAACCAAATAGAGATTCTTGTGCATCTTTCGAACTTTCGTACTCGCCACCCCAGCTAATGTTGTAACCTGCTGGTAGCTCTAATGCTTCTACCTTTGGTTTAACACGAGCAAACAAGCTAGCCGGCGTTTCATCACCCAATACATCGTGATCAGCCAGTACGGTTAGCGTACGTTTTCTATCACGACGTTGAATCAGTGGTTCAGACCATTGAAGCTCTACACCATCAATCACTTGTTCAACTGGAATGTAGGTTTGCAGCGATGGGCTCCAAATCTTCACATTGTTTAGTGATTCAAAATCAAAACGCTCTGCTTCAGGTAAACGCGCAACAATAGGCAACATATGAGTACCATCACGCAGTAAACCGATGTTGTAGCCACCAAACGCCATTTGTAACGTCTCGGACAGATCCGTCTTTGAAATACCAAGACGACGAGCCTTTGATTCGTTAAACAGTGGCACGAGCTCTTTGGTACGTTCACGCCAGTCGTGACGAACATTTCGAGAGCCTGGGTCCGCTAACAAGATATCTTCCACTTCAACCGCAATACTGCGCAAGATTTGTGGGTCGGCACCACTAATACGAGCCTCGATTTTTGAAGCTGGTGACGGGCCAAACTCAATCAATTTGAATTGGAACGTAGGTTGTTCAAATTTGTTGGCTAAGTCCTTGTCTAACTCTTCTAGGACTTCGAACATGGTGTCACGGTCAGTCGTTCTAACTTGTAGCTGACTGTAGGCTTCGTAACTTTTCTCTGGTTGATATGTCAGCGCAAAACGTTGCATACCCTGCCCAACCGTTGTTGTCACAAACTCCACGTCATCTTGTTGACGAATGTAGCTTTCGACTTTTTCTGTCTGCTTAATCGTTTCACGAACATCCGTGCCTTCCGGCATCCACATGTCGACATAGAACATTGGCGTATTTGATGGCGGGAAGAACTGCTGCTTCACCATACCAAAACCGACAACGGAAACCGCTAATAGCGCGACCATACTTACTACAGTAAGCCATCTAAATCGAAGCGCTACTTTCAGGCACGCACCAAATACAACGAACAAGATGCCTTTGTAAGGGTCTACGTTTTCATCAACCTTGTCTTCTTCTTTAAGCAGCATCTCGGCAAGGAATGGCGTTAGTGTTAGTGCTGTTACCCAACTCAAAAACAGTGAGAAACACAGTACCCAGAACAGCGAACCCATGAACTCGCCCGTTGCATCTTTCGACAAACCGATCGGTGCAAAGGCTGTGATAGCGATAATGGTCGCACCCAACAGTGGCCATTGTGTTTGTGTCACGATGTCTTTCGCTGCTTGAAGCTTGGTTTTACCTTTTTTCAGGCCAACCAGAATACCTTCAACCACAACAATTGCGTTATCCACCAGCATACCAAGCGCGATGATCAATGCGCCAAGTGAGATACGGTGCAGTTCGACATCGTTGTAGTCCATAAGAATGAACGTACCGAATACAGTCAGCAACAGAACCAAACCAATGATCAAACCACTGCGTAAGCCCATCGCGAACAGAAGTACGATGATAACAATTGCGACCGCTTCGACTAAGCTGATTAAAAAGTCAGCAACCGACTTGTCCACTTCCTGCGCTTGGTTGTAGAAGTAATTCAACTCAACACCGGCTGGCTTAATGCTTTCTAAACGCTCAAGCTCTGCATCGAGTGCCTGACCGATTTCCACTACGTTTACGCCTGAAGAAAATGCGATCCCGAGGTTGATGGCTGGCATACCATTGTAAGTGAGTACATTGCCTGGCTTTTCTTGGATTCCGCGAGTGACCTCAGCGACATCTTTTAAGCGAATTAGGTTACCTGTATCACGGCCGTGAATGATTAAGTTTTCTAGTTCCTCAACCGTACTTAAAGTGCCATTCGGTTTGATCGTTAGGTTTTGGCCATTGAGCATTACCTCACCGGCTGACACCACACTGTTTTGTTGTGATAGCAGTGACGTAACCATCGACATATCTAGATTCAGCGCCGCTAAACGCTCAAGTGACATCTCAACAAACAATTGCTCTTGTTGGTCACCTGCAATGCTTACTTTGCCTACACCGTCGACCAATTCGATTTCACGGGTTAGATAATCAGCATATTGTTTAAGCTCAACGTAATCGTAGCCATCACCCGTCAGCATGATCATCACGCCAAACACATCACCGAAGTCATCAATGATCTGAACTGAGTTAACACCACTAGGAAGCGTGGGCTGTAGATCGTTGATCTTACGACGCATTTCATCCCAGATTTGTGGTAGCTCGTCTGGACCGTAGTCCATCTTCATGCTCACCATAATTTGAGACATACCATTCGACGACGTTGAGGTTATCTTGTCGATATAAGGCAGCTGTCTTATCTCTTTTTCAAGCGGGTAAGTCAGCTCTTCTTCAACTTCCATTGACGTAGCGCCAGGGTAAGTTGAAATAATCATTGCATCTTTAATGGTAAAAGCTGGGTCTTCCAAACGGGATAGATTACCAAAAGACGTAACACCACCAATGGCCAATATTACGAGAAACAGCCAGCTGATTACTTTGTTTTTTATTGAATATTCTGCGATGTTCATTCTGCTTTTCCTGACAATTTGATTCCGTCACGGAGTTTTCTTAGATTCGAGTTTACGAGTCGATCACCTTGCTCAACACCGTGAGCGATTAATGCGCCTTGGCCACTGATCTTGTCGACTTCTACTTCGCTTTTGAATGCTTGTCCGTCTTCCATTTTCCACACATAAAACTGATTCGCTTCAGAACCCGCTTCTAAAGTTGTCATTGGTAATTGGTAGCCTTGAACATCGCTCAAGCCGGCTTTCGCCATATCCACGTTCACCGTAACGCTGGTGCCCGGCAGGATTTCATTTTTAGGTTGTTGCATCTGCATCCAAAATTCGTAAGTACGCGATTGCGGGTGCAATTCACTGGTGTGCTCCAAATACGTCAGTGGATATTGGCCAGTGTGACCGCCAAAGGTCGCCTCAGGACGATAGCTATTTGAACGCATGTCTGGACTGATCGATGCCAAGATCGAATCTGATACTTGAATTCGTACATACACCTTATCGTTCTGGTACACGCTCAATAGTGTTTCACCCGGTGTCGTGTTTTCGAAACGTTGCTTGTCCACGGTAGAAACGGTCCCGGAAAATGGCGCTAAAAGCTCTGTGTAACTTAGCTTGCGTTCTGCAGCTGCCAAATTCGCTGATGCCAGCTTATAGTTAGCCGTTAGTTGGTCTAACTTTGACTGCGACAACATCTTGCTACCAAACATCTCCGTACCACGGGCCAACTGCTTGCTCGCCAGTTTGAATTGAGAGTTAGCATCAGTCAGATCTTGGAGATACGTCGCGTTGTCTAAGGTCACAAGTAGCTGGCCTTTTTCGACGTTGTCACCGGCTTCTACCAAGACTTGTTGGATTTCGCCTGCGAGCTTAAATGCCAATGGGGTCAATTCAGCGGGCATTACCTGACCGTTAAAACTTCTGAATTGATCAGTCAGCGGCGCGCCAACTTCAAAGGTAGAAACTAACAGAGGGGGTTGTTCACGATGTACGGCTTCACTGTTACAGGCTTGAAGTAACATAGCCGACGCGACAACAATTGATAATTTGGAAAGGTTCATTAAATACCGCCCTCACGTAACCAAGCTTTTACTTGCTGTCCATCGGATAACACATCCACACCCGCTTCAACGATAAGGTCGCCAGACGACAATCCGTCAATAACCTTGCCTTGCTCATCAAGAAGGACTTGTACTTTAGAAATCAATTGAGAGTCAGGGTTATAGCGCCATAGCTCACCATGGTCAGCTTCTTTGGTTAACCAAGCTGAATCAACAATGCCAATACCGTAGTCAGATTTATGCTTCTGAACTTCAACTTGCGCTGTCATCCCAGAAAGTAAATTGATGCCTTCCGGCTTTTCGATAGATACAACCGCTTGGTAGCTGTTGGTGTCTTCATCTGGTTGTGTAGAGATTTCTTTAAAGCGAGTCGGGATACGAATACCACGGTGGCTATCCATCACAACCCACATGTTTGAGCTCGTTAGGTCTTGAATAGAACGATCTTCAAGCTTTGATACTGGAATAGAAAACGTCACGTCCATTTCACTGTGATTCAAAATATTCAGTACAGGCTGCTTTTCTGCGATCAATTGATATTGTTTTCCAAACACCATCGATACCACGCCATCGAATGGAGCAACTAAGGTGGTGTAGCCAAGGTTTGTTTTTGCTTGGTCCAACTCAACGTCAGCGGCAGTAAAGGTGTTTACGGCTTGGTCGTAGTAATCAGTACTGACTAACTTTTTCGCGTACAACTCAGAAGCTTGTTTGTATTGGCTATTCGCAAGATCAAATTTGGCTTGTGCTGCATCAACCGCAATACGGTAATCCGTCGCGTCTAATACGGCTAACACCTGACCTTTCTTCACTTCTTGTCCCATACGAACATCGAAGGTTTCAATGTCGCCTCCCACCTGAAAAGAAAGCGCAGCACGGTCGGTTGCATCCACTTTTGCGATAAAGCTATCAAGCTCGATATCCGTCTGAAAAGGAATCTCAAACAGCTTTACAGGCTTAACAACTTGAACCGTTTCTTCTGACTGAACCTTATTACATCCGGTCAAAGAGCCTGCGAGCAATAGTGCTGCAATCACAGCTCCCATGCGCTTGCTCGATATGGCATTGATAGACAAATTGGACTGCATGATGGCTCTCCATTTAATTATTATGATTTATTACACAGGTGGGCAGTATATTCAAAATTCCGTAATCCACAAGCTTTACTTTCCACCTGTGCAGTATTTTTTATTTGAGTAAAAACAGTGTAGAATGTGGTAATCAGGTAAATGTGTGAAATGAAGATGACTGAAAAGAAACAAGGCAGAAGAAGCGCAAAAGACGCTGAAGAGACGAGATTTTTGATCATGGGTGTTGCTGCGGATATGTTCTGTGAGCATGGTTATGATAGCGTTTCGCTTCGTAACATCAGTGAGAAAGCAGGTGTATCGCATAGCCTTATTCGCCACCACTTTGGCAGCAAAGAAAAAATATGGCATGCGATAAGCGATTGTTTACATGCCTATTTTCAGTCTTATATTGCTAAGATAGTGGAAGAGTTACCAAAAGGCGTCGCACCAAACATTACTATCTATTTATTTAGTATGCGCCTCTTTAGCAACATGATTCACTCACGAAAACCAATGCAACTTATCACCGACTCTGTTCGCCAAAAAGACAACTTGGTCGATTACTTTATCGACAATGTTGGCGATGTCGAAAAAGAAATCAACATGTTAGCTGAACAATATAACGATGCGAATCCAGAGAATTTGATCAACATTTATGAGATTAAGTGGCAAATGATCATGTATGCGCACGGAGCGGTATGCCTAACTCCCTTCATGGAAAGCACTTGGAATGAAGGCGATATGGTCACCTCGCCCGAAGATGCGCTACTTAAGCATTGGCAGCTCTTCAACACGCAAATGGTCAGCAAGTTTAGAATCGAAGACCAATGGGTGCTAAACCCAACTAGCCTAGAAGAGCTAATTTATGAAGTGCCCTGTGTATGGAAGTGTAATCAAGAACATCATTAATCCAGTGTTTTTATCTTCCTTGGTCGTAAATAGATTTACTTGAAACAAAAATGCGCCGTTACAGAACCAACTGTAACGGCGCATTTTTATATGTAGAGATCTTTAAACTGGAGCTTTGTCCAACTTGTTAGCGACGTGCTTTACCGCGGTTTTGGTGAATCTTAAGCTTCGCTTTGATCTTACGTTTTTCTGATGAGCGACTTTTACTGCGACCACCGCGATCAGGGGCTACATCTTTTTCTAGACTTGGTTCAAAGCCCTCTAACCACTCTTGAGGCAAGCGAGTATCAAGTAAGCGTTCAATGTCACCCAATAGGTACGCTTCATCCTGACTCATCAAAGAAATCGCTAAGCCAGTATTACCTGCGCGGCCAGTACGTCCGATGCGGTGAACGTAATCTTCAGCTTTAAATGGCATGTCATAGTTCACAACTTGTTCTAGCTGCTGGATATCAATACCACGCGCTGCCACGTCGGTTGCAATCAACGCTCTCACCTTGCCTGATTTGAAATCATCCAGTGCTTTTTGGCGCGCACCTTGGCTCTTATCACCATTGATTGATGCCGCTTTGATGCCGTCTAACTTAAGCTCTTTAACTAGAGCATCAGTGCCCTGCTTAGTTTTCGTGAACACCAACACTTGTTGCCAGTTTTTTGAGCCAATCAAATAGGCTAGTAGTTCACTTTTACGCGATTTATCAACCGGATAAACCATCTGGGTAACGGTGTCAGCGGTGCTGTTTTTTGGCGTAACTTGAATTTCGCTTGGTGACTGCATCATTCGATGTGCAAGTGCTTTAATTTTATTGTCGAACGTCGCAGAGAAGAACAGCGTCTGACGTACGTCGTTCATGCGAGAAAGAATGCGTTTGATGTCAGGCATGAAGCCCATATCTAGCATGCGGTCTGCTTCGTCTAATACCAGCACTTCCGTTTGGCTCAACATGATATTCTTGGTGAACATATGGTCAATAAGACGACCAGGCGTCGCTACAAGAATGTCGGCGCCTCCGCGTAGGTTATCGGTTTGAACCTTCATGCTAACGCCGCCGTAAGCCACCACGACTTTAATATCGGTGCCTTTCGCATAACTCGTTACGTTATCAAACACCTGTTGTGCCAATTCACGCGTTGGCACTAACACAAGTGCACGAACGAGCTTAGGGTTCGGAATAACATTGTCTTTAGTCTCGATTAATCTTTGAATAATCGGCAAACCAAACGCCGCGGTTTTACCGGTACCCGTTTGCGCACCAGCCAGTACATCTTTGCCTTCCAATACCAATGGAATAGCTTGTTCTTGAACACTAGTCGGAGCCGTAAAGTTTAGCTCCGATAGCGTTGTAAGAAGTTGCTCAGACAATCCTAGTTGGTTAAAAGATCGGGTAGATTCAGACATAGTATGATGCTCAAAGATTAAATAGGCGCGGATTGTAGCAAACCTGCATTACGCTGTTTACCTTTCCTTTTGATTTTTCTTCATTTGAAGTGCATTAAACTGCTTCGCTTCTTCTAAAACGTTGGGATACAGCTCATTAAAGTGACACTGCAACGTATCATAGTGACGTTCGAGGTCGTCGTAACAATTTTTGAGCATGCCTAACTTGGGCCTTCTCAACGCCATACGTTGCAATACCACCTCTATGGAAGACATGTCTTGATAGCTTTCCAGCCAACGTTGTTCAGCCATCTTCTGATGAATCGTAATGAAGTTCTCAGGCCAGTGTGGCTCTTGATGTTCAAAGATCTGTTGATGACTATCGAAACAAAAATGCTCTAACGTCTGCTGCGAGAACTGAGTCCAATGATTGGCTAAGCAGTGATCCCAAAATACATCGAGTGCGATAGGTGCAAAGCGTCGTGTTTGATCTAAAAAAAGCGATTTTGCCGATCGGGATACATCGTGGCGGTCTGTGTAACTATCCACGAATCGATGAAGTCTTATTCCGTCTGAAAGCGAGGTTGAATAGTGCTTATCAGGGTCGCCTTTAACGAAGTCACCTAACAGATTGCCAGCTAAGTTACTTTTGCAGTGTTGAGCGATGTGGAGGTGTGCGAGAAAGTTCATTGAACCTCATTAAAGTGTCGAGAACTAAGTAACATGGTAAACGTACTCGTTTATCTTCGCGAACTTTAATGAGGATAGTTTTGTTATGACGTGTGAGCGAATGAGATTTGCTCAGTTTAAGAATTGTCTAATTTGAGAACGTTGAACTACAGAAACCTTTAGTTCAGGTAAAACCTAGTTCGAAGACTTAAAAAGTTCTTCTGCTAATTGTTTAACCGCCTGCTCGTAGTCAGATAAATCAATGCCAATTTCCATGGCATCTAACAACTCAAGACTTTCGTCATTAAAAGATTGGTCACTCATAGTGCCCCCTCTATTCCTTGATGCGGACATGATGTCCGATTAACTAGTGCACCATCTTGGACTTATATTATGTCACTTTGATGAACGCACTCTACTCTACCCATTCCATATTTATAGCTTGAAGCTACTCGCGATCATTAGCGCTTGTTTACGCTAAAGGGGTATACGCGAACGACATATGTACTGTCACCTTACACCAAGTACAACAAATTACTCTACAAATTTTGAAGCAGATCATGGTCAAACGTTTGCTTCGGGCATTTAAGTGCTTCCAACTCACCAATCGTAAAACAAAGTTTACAGTGGATATTTTTAATTACATTAGACATTGCATTTGGAATTAAACTCAATCAGAATACTTAAAAATCGAGATATTCTTTGGGTTTATGCGCTTAAGCTAGAAGAATTACAATGAAAACACACCCTAACGTAAAGAATTATATACAATGAATAAATCAAAGGTTTTTGGTAGTACTTTGATCATTGCAGGCACCACTATTGGTGCTGGCATGCTCGCTCTTCCACTTGCTTCTGCAGGTATTGGCTTTTCAACCTCACTTTTTCTAATGCTGGGCTTATGGGCCCTAATGGCCTTTACTGCATTGTTAATGGTAGAACTACATCAATTCGCTGATTCTGACGCAACCCTACACACGCTAGCAGACAAAATTTTAGGGACAAAAGGTAAGTGGATCGCTAGCTTTGCAGTTATGTTCCTTTTCTACGCTCTGTGTTCAGCTTATATCGCAGGCGGTGGTGCGCAGTTTAATCAACGTATCTCGGATATTTCAGGCATTGAGCTTAATGGCCAAATCACAACCCTTCTATTCACACTGTTAGTTGCTGGCGTTGTGACGATTGGTACGCACAGTGTTGATAAAGTTAACCGCGTTTTATTCGGACTTAAACTGATTGCGATGGTACTGGTACTCAGCTTCCTAGCACCAAACATCACCTCTCAATACCTAATGAGCATGCCTTTACAACAAGGGCTGATTGTTGCAGCGATCCCAGTCGTGTTTACCTCTTTTGGCTTCCACGGCAGCATCCCTTCAATTGTTCGATACTTAGATGGTGACGTTCGATCTCTACGTAAAGTCATGATTATTGGCTCTGCACTGCCTTTGGTCATCTATGTTTTCTGGCAGAGTGTGACTCTAGGTGTGATCAGCCAAGAGCAGCTTTTGTCGGATACAAGCTTAGGCGCACTATTAGTCTCATTGTCACAAACCGTTCATCAATCAAACCTTAGCGTGATCGTTGGCGTATTCGCAGACCTTGCACTGCTGACTTCTTTTATTGGTGTGAGCTTGGGGTTATTTGAATTCATGGGGGATTCACTGAGCAAGAAACTAGGCAGTGCAAAACGCGTTAAAACGGCCGCTATCACTTTCTTACCGCCATTAGGTTTTGCCTTGTTCTACCCACAGGGTTTCATTACAGCTCTGGGCTACGCAGCCATAGCACTTTCAGTACTCGCAATTTTGCTGCCGACAGTGATGGTATACAAGATTCGTTACACGGATTTCTCTGTAGAACCTCAAGGTACAGAAGCGACTTACCAAGTGCTCGGTGGAAGTAAAGCGTTGTTTTTAGTTGGCAGCGTAGGCGTTTTTATCATTGCGATTCAAATCCTTATTTCAGTAGGGCTATTGCCTTCTCTGGGCTAATAAACCCATAGAGAACAAAAATACTTGATAGATGTCTCATAAACGATATGTTGGTATCATTAATTTTCACAATTAGTCGATTAGCATCACATTTTTATTGAGGTCGGTTATTTAGAGTCCACGGTAAAGGATTTACCGTGGAGTTTTTATGAAAGAAGTACAATTTCGAACGATAGACAAACTGTTTATCAAGATGTCGATCAACGACAAGTTTTGGGTCATTTTCTTAATCTTTTTTGCCGCTCTGGCAAGCCTCGCTGGACTCAACTACGTCAACAAAATGGAACACATTGACGTAACTGCAAAACAGCAGGTCGAGTATCAACTGCAAGGCATTTTATCAGCATCAGATTCCCCTGCTTCTGTTCGCTCTGTTAGCCAGCAAACTCGCGCTCAACAAACCACTATTTCAAACAATGGTTCGGTGACTGCCACAGCACTCGCACAAGATGGCAACTACTACTCACTTACCGTTTCAGCTAACGATATACAGAATCAAAAGCAGCAAGCACTGTACACTTTATTACTGAGCTTTTTGTGGTGTGTGCCTTTTGGTCTTTTCTGTTACTGGGTAGCGACTTTCCTAGGCGGCGCACTTTGGGTGCTTTACTCAACTACTCAAAAGATTGGTGATGGCGACTTAACATCACGCCTTGGTTTCCACCCAGGACGCGATGAGTTCGGTACGATTGGTTGTGCACTTGACCGTTCAATGGACACGCTTAGTGAGCTAGTCAACAACGTAAACCACAGTGCAGCGACACTAAGCGAAACATCGGCTTCTTTCGAAGCAGAGATGAAGCGCAGTGAAACACAAATCATGAGCCAGAATGCGTCTCTAGACTCTGTTGCTACTGCCATGGATCAAATGACCGCTTCAGCCAATGAAGTCTCTAACATTTCAGCACGTTCAACTGAACAAACTGAACAAGACGCGCAGCAAATCAACGACAGCCATACGAAAGTTCAACAAGCCATCTCAGAGATCACCACGCTCTCTTCTTTGATTGAGCAAACCTCATCTTCAGTTACCAGCTTGAATGTGAACACGAGTCAAATTAATGAAGTGATCACGACGATCAACGCTATTTCAGAGCAAACTAACTTACTTGCTTTGAATGCCGCGATTGAAGCCGCTCGTGCGGGCGAACAAGGCCGTGGTTTCGCAGTTGTTGCTGATGAAGTAAGAACACTGGCAAGTCGCACTCAGTCGGCTACGGTTGAAATCCAAGCAATGATTGAACGCTTACAGCAAGAGAGCCAAAATATCGCTAAGATCACCGAGCAAACGGTCGACCAAGCGCAAACTAGTAGCCAACTGATTTCAAACATTGGGGACGATGTAAACTCGATTGCTGACTCAGCTCAAGCGCTAATGGATATGAGTATTCAGATTGCAACCTCAGCGGACGAGCAAAGCAACGTAGCGAACACCATCGCAGCTGAGCTTAACGATATTCGCAGTCAATCCGATGTGATTAAAGAAGTGGCTCAAAACTCTTCAAATGGCGTATCGACACTGACAGACGCATCAGTTTCTTTGTCTAAAACTTTGGCAAGATACCGCACTTAGATTTGAGTTATGACTTAGGCTGACCAAGTTAAATTCAGCGAAACTAAAAAGGACTCATCATGAGTCCTTTTTTGTCGACGTTCGTTAATAGCAGCGTCCGCTAATAGCAACTTTCACTAATAACAACTTCCGTTAATAACAACTTCCCTTAATAACAACTTCCCTTAATAACAACAGGAAAAACATGGTCTTTAACGATGAGATTATCATTACCATGAAGCAAGTCGCAAAGGCGAGATTATCAAGTGTCAAAACTGTCTAATATTCGAGCTTAGGGGTAATCTAATTAAACGGGTCTTTTTTCGCTTACCCTCTTGCTGCAGGTGACACATAATGAATAAAACAGAAACACCAAACACCGACGACATTACATGCCCTTTATGCCAACACGACGAATATCTACTCTCAGAAAGTGGAGAAAAGTTTACTTGTGCCTCTTGCGGTTTTCACACTAAACAATTTAGTAAGGTAGTCAGCCTTCAGCTAGGCTCTACCCCACCAAAGCTGCAGGGTTCGGTATTCCACCACTTGAGCAGTGTTTGCCATTAATCCAAACCGAAATCTCTTCCAAACTGTAGATATCCTGAGCCGCTACCTCTGATGAGTCGGCTTCGGGATCTACGATTGATTCATTAATACTTGGGCGCAATCGGAATGATTGAATACCCGCACGAACACCCGCTTCAATTCCTTTCAAAGTATCGTCCACATAGATACACTCATTGGGTAAAAAGCCCATATTCATGGCTGTATACATAATCAGATCAGGTTCTGGCTTCCAACTGTTGGCATCAAAAGCTGAAAACACTTTACCTTTAAAGTCGTCGAGCATTCCTGTCATTGCCAATGAAGATTCAACCCGAGACTTAGGCGCATTAGAAGCGATACAAAACTCGATGTCCTGTCGCTTTAGGAATTCAATGAGCTCGATGGCACCATCCATCGGCTTTAAATGGCGTTGGAACAAAGCTTCTAATTCAATACGATATAACGGCTCAAGCGTATCAATCGAGATAGATAGCCCTAAACGTTCTTGTGTATCCATTAAGATGTCGGCCAGCTTTCCACCTTGAAAGTGCGCATAGCAGTCATTAACGTTTAGCTCCGCCCCAAAGCCGGTGAATACATTCACCAAGGCTTGGCAACACAGCTTTTCGCTATCGATGAGTGTTCCATCACAATCGAAAATTACACATTTAGTCTGTTCTAACCGCATAGCTCTCTCACTCGCATTGAATTCAAGTTTTATCCTATAGTGTTCTTTCAATGCGCGGGATGATTAAGATAACAGTTTACGGACACAGGCTTATTTCTCTTCGCGAAATATGGACTTGATCACCTTATGGCTCGACATAAGCAACAGATTTCATCAAATTAACCCAGAATCTGCAAAACCAAATACTGCAAGGTTTACATAAACGACTTAATTTCAGTGGAAAATATAAATTGCCACGTCCTAGTCGGATTAGGCTGAATTGATAAAGAAATCAAGATTTGTAGACTATTCAGATAGAGCGAGAGTTAGTTAGTTAGTTAGTTACTTAGCTAACAACCGACTCTTCTAGAACCTTAACTTCAATCGAAGGTACAGACGCATATTCTACAGCTCCAGTATCGGGATACGAATCTCGGATAGCGACAAACTCGGGCAGGTGTTTCAGTAGCAGTTTGGTTAATTGAGGATCAAATTGATAGCCACACTCTCTCTCGAACAAGTCGACCACCATCTCTAATGGCCATGGATCTTTGTAGCAACGAGCACTAAGCAATGCGTCAAATACATCGGCTACGGCAGTGATACGAGCAAACAAGTGAATTTGTTCACCTACCTTGCCATTAGGGTATCCAGCGCCATCCCAACGCTCATGATGTTCGTTAGCAATGATTGCCGCGAGGTTGGTAATATCACCCGCTCCGCTCTTCAGTAAATTGTAGCCCGCAGTGGTGTGAAGTTTCATTACATCCCACTCTTGGTCTGTCAATTTACCTGGTTTATCTAAGATAGATTCCGGAACCGAAATCTTACCGACATCATGCATTGGGCTGATGATCTCAATCATCTCGACCTCGCGATGGCTCAAGCCACGATACTTGGCAAGCAATGCGGATAACTTGGCTACACGCTTGACGTGATTACCCGTCTCGCCAGAGCGAGTTTCAATGGCTTCACCCAGCACATGAATCATGTCTTTTTGAACATTCAAAGTTTGTTTCTGTAGTGCAAGGATTCGCTTGTTCTTTTTTGCCAACTCTTTCTTTTGGCGCAGGGTAATAAATTGCATCACGATAATCACGCTCAGCCCTGTAATGACCATGATTAAGCCCAACAACAATTGAAAATTCTTTTGTAAAAAGGAGGAAGGCTCGTTAACAATCACAGATCCTGTCGGCAGTACATTATCACCAATACCAAACTTTTTAAGCGCCGGATAATTGAAAACAAAACGCTTGTTGTCACCGGGAACTAAAGGTGTAGAAAAATTAAGAGGCACATACTTATCCAATGCACTAACGGCCTCTTCACCCATACTTCGCGAGTGGTTTACATAACCTCCGAGTACATCACCGACTATATTAAACTGCCATAACGCAAACACTGGTGCGGCGCTCGATGCAGATAAGGTTTCCGCGACCTCTTGATAGGTATGATATACACCTTGATCTAACTCAGTATTGTAGTGGCTCAGTAAGACTGCATCGTCAGCAGATACCCTTTTCAAGAACTCACTTGTCTGCTTGAGCGACAAATCGCGTATTTCGACCAAATTAATCGATGGAAAGTCTGCCATAATACGGCTTATATCTTTACGGATTAGCTCAGAAGTGACACTGTAATCATTGATGAAATAGAGGTTCTTTAGATTAGGTCTTAGTTTAGAGATCAGCTTAATATTGACGTCTATCTGATCGTTCTCATAAAGCACAGTCGCTCTATCAGACACCGCATACATATCGGTGCTTATGTCGTTGATACCCGCCGCAACAATAGGTGTCGCACGGTCAATCAACGCACTCAATGATTCAAGGAAATTGGCCGCGTTATCGTCAGTCGCAATAACCCCATCAAATTTATAACCTGCGTATTTGGCTTGTAAGTAATCGGCGAGAGAGTCGTAGTACTCAGAGCTATGGACGCGCTTTGTATCCAAATACTCGATTGAGAGTTTAACTTCGGTTTGAGATTGGCTGAACGCACTGTCTATCCCTTTCTGAAAGTCAGCAGTCCATTGGTAAGAAGGTTCGTATGAGTGTAAAACTAGGATGCGTTTGATATCCCAGTCGGTAGCAAAACTGACTGTAGAAAAAGCGCTAACACACAATACAGCGATTGATATCAATAGCTTGTACATACAAAACCCTTTATAAAAGATGGGGTATTGTACTTAGATTAACGCTTTCTCAAAGAATCTTTAGTTCTCGACCCACACTTTATCGTGAGAAGCATGATCTTGTGCCCAAAAATCATGTAACTGCTTAGCAAAGCCGTTGATATCTTGACCGTTTTCAATAATCACGTCGGAGATCAACAGAGACTCTTCCACCTCTGTGACAATAGCACTCGCCACAACATCACCATTTTGAGTTCCAATGTATAAAACATGCTCATCAGACAACATAATCTGACTCAAAAACTCAAGCATATGTGCTCTTTCGGTTTCATCGTGATAAACACTGGCTTGGTTAAGTGAAAAAAGTACCGTCAGTTTATGGAAATCGACTTTATGCAGTTCATCAATTTGGGAAGGAATTTGATCTTGAGCGAGGAGTTGGTAATTCTTGGATGGGAGTCTGCTTTGATAAAGTTCTCGACCTAGCAAGCTCTCCTTTGCGGGATAAGCAATGTCGAGTTGGCTAAACAGCCATTGGTTTTTCTTATGTGCGCTTTCAGGTATTTCGTTATTCATTCTTTTAGTACCTAAGATTAGTAACCCCAAATATCACAGTTATTTGGGAGACATATGGTCGGCGTAGGAGCCGAGCTACATGCAGAAAGGATACAGAGCATGACTAACGCCAACAAGTACTTTAAATGCTTCATATTTTTCATTCTCTCATAACACCCTTTAAGAACTCGGTGAAAAGCTCTACACTCGTATTCAAGCTTTCAATATCCTTATAGTAAACAGAACTATATAAATAAAAAGGACTTCTTATGAAAAAAGCCTTAATAGCAGCAGGTATCATCACAATGTTGGCAGGCTGTTCGGACAACGAGGTTGGCGACGTCTCTCTTGGATTCTTCACAATGAAGGATATCAAAATGTCATCGTTAGATGATGATAAGATCGAAGGAGTGACTTGTCACATTGCATCAATCGAAGCAAATCTGAGTCTTTCCGATCCAAGCGATAGCTCTATCTCTTGTCGTCAAACGGGCGAAATCACTCCAGAAATGATTGCTAAAATAGACAAAAGTAAATCAGGTGAAGTGGTATTCAAGCAATCGAAAAGTATCTTCTTCAAAACGATGAAGGTTCGTCGTATCTACGATGCTGAGAATCAATCGCTGCTTTACTTGTCTTACACAACCAAAGAAACAGAAGGCAGTTTCAAACATAGCCTATCAACCGTTCCGCTTTGGGGTACAAAGGCTTACGTAGATCCGGCAACACTCGTTCCAGCCGAATAGTCTCACACGAATGGTCTGAAGCAAAAGTAAGCTGAATCATCTGTACAGACATTGTGCAGGTGATTCAAAATGTAATAAAAATGAAAGAAACAGAAACAAAATGTGATATCATGCGGCAAAATTTTTTCACTGTATTTGTCATATGAAATTTCCTGGACAGCGTAAATCTAAGCACTACTTTCCAACTCACGCACGTGATCCGTTGGTCAACCAAATTCAACAAACACCTAAGCTACACCGCGCAACAGTTGTCGGTATAGGTCAAACGATTGTTGATATCGAAGCCCGTGTTGACAACGAGTTCCTAGAAAAATACGAGCTGAGTAAAGGCCACTCACTGGTTTTGGAAGAAAGTAAAGCAGATGCGCTGTATGAAGAGTTAGTTGAGCGCGGTTTGATCACGCATCAATACCCTGGCGATACTATCGGCAACACACTGCACAACTATTCTGTTCTTGCAGACAGCAAATCTGTCCTACTTGGCGTAATGTCTAAGAAGATTGAAGTTGGCTCATTTGGTTACCGCTACCTTTGCCGCACTTCTTCTCGTATGAACTTAAACCACTTACAAACCGTTGATGGTCCCATTGGTCGTTGTTACACGCTCATTACCGAAGATGGCGAACGTACGTTTGCGATCAACGAAGGACACATGAACCAGCTGCTTCCTGAAAGTATTCCTGAACAGATTTTTGAAAAAGCGTCTGCATTAGTTGTGTCTTCATACTTAATGCGCGGTAAGCCTGAAGATCCGATGCCAAAAGCGGTACAAAAAGCGATTGAATACGCGAAAGCGTACAATGTGCCAGTTGTACTTACACTTGGCACGAAGTACGTAATCGAAGGTAACGCTGAATGGTGGCAAGAATACCTGAAAGAGAACGTAACCATCGTCGCGATGAACGAAGATGAAGGTGAAGCATTAACGGGTGAAAAAGATCCGCTATTGGCTGCGAACAAAGCTCTTGAGTGGGTTGACCTAGTTCTCTGCACTGCAGGCCCTGTCGGCTTATACATGGCAGGCTACACTGACGAACCAGCGAAACGCGAAACAACGCTTCCGTTACTGCCGGGTAACATTCCTGAATTTAACAAATACGAATTCAGCCGTGCGATGCGTAAGCAAGACTGTAAAGACCCAGTAAAAGTGTACTCTCACATTGGCCCTTACTTAGGCGGCCCACTTGAGATTAAGAACACCAACGGTGCTGGTGATGGTGCACTTTCAGCACTACTTCACGACATGGCAGCAAACAGCTACCACCACGTGAATGTGCCAAACTCAGAAAAACATGAGCACGCTTGTCTAACTTACTCTTCACTGTCTCAAATTTGTAAATACGCAAACCGTGTAAGCTATGAGGTGCTGACTCAGCACTCTCCACGCCTTTCTCGTGCGCTACCTGAACGCGAAGATAGCTTAGAAGAAACATACTGGGATCGTTAATCAACCATGCCAAGTTGTTAACTCATTGAGGTTGATTACCAGCTAGATTATCCATTCCTGAAGGGCTGCTATATGCAGCCCTTTTTGTATTCAGCACTAATATAACGGCAGCTGAAGGCAGTCAGATCGAATATTTTGCTCGTTTAAGATTTGATCTCGCGCAATGACTCTTTAGATCTGTTATCTTCCAGCACATAATTCGTGTGGTTTGCCTTTACTTGGCAAATTTATACAGTACTATCGCCACGCAAACGTTTACGTACCACCTTTCGGTTCTGATATAAGGATCAAATATGCTATCTGATATTGATATTTGTCGCTCTACTCCCCTTAAAAACATCAGTGAAGTTGCCAAACAAGCTGGCCTGCAACACAACGAACATCAGCCATTAGGGCAATACAAATCTAAAGTGTCTCTGACATCACTTGAACGCCTCGCCAACCAACAAGATGGTAAATTGGTCGTGGTGACCGCTATCACACCAACGCCTCTTGGCGAAGGCAAAACAGTCACTACTATTGGATTAGCACAAGGCCTCGCAAAGATTAACCAATCTGCGATGGCCTGCATTCGCCAGCCTTCAATGGGCCCAGTATTTGGTGTAAAAGGCGGCGCAGCGGGCGGTGGTTACTCTCAAGTCGCCCCTATGGAGCAATTAAACCTTCACCTCACTGGTGACATTCATGCCGTGACAGCCGCTCATAACCTCGCCTCTGCAGCCATTGATGCACGCTTATATCATGAACACCGTGAAGGGTTAGAAGCCTTTGAAGCACGTTCAGGCTTAAAAGCGCTCAACATTGATCCTAGTAGAATCGTTTGGCGACGTGTACTGGACCATAATGACCGTGCATTACGCATGATCACAGTAGGCAAAAACGAAGCAGACAAAACAATTAATGGCCTTGAACGGGAAGATGGTTTTGATATCTCAGCCGCTTCAGAGCTGATGGCTATTCTCGCTCTTGCCGATGATCTGCAAGACCTACGCAAGCGTATCGGCCGTGTCGTACTCGCATACAGCAATCAAGGTTCGCCATTAACCGCAGAAGACTTCAACGTCGCGGGCGCTATGACAGTAACCATGAAGGACTCTATTGAACCAACATTGATGCAAACCCTTGAAGGCGTTCCTACTCTAATACACGCGGGGCCTTTCGCTAACATCGCACACGGTAACTCATCTATTATTGCTGATAAGATCGCGTTAAAGCTGAGTGACTTCGTCGTGACAGAAGGTGGTTTCGGCTCAGACATGGGTTTTGAGAAGGCGTGTAACATCAAGGTGAAAGCGTCGAACAAGAAG
The DNA here is from genome assembly GCF_021728015.1 of Vibrio sp. G-C-1. Classification (NCBI taxonomy): domain Bacteria; kingdom Pseudomonadati; phylum Pseudomonadota; class Gammaproteobacteria; order Vibrionales; family Vibrionaceae; genus Vibrio; species Vibrio sp. G-C-1. The sequence continues at coordinate 107,198 of NZ_JAKKCR010000008.1, forward strand.
CCCGATTGCGCCGTAGTTGTCGCAACATTACGCGGATTAAAAGCCAACTCTGGTTTATACGATTTGAGACCGGGTACTCCATTACCTGATTCAATCTTTAATGACGATCAAGACGCGCTCACAGCAGGCTTTGAGAACCTTAAATGGCATATCAACAACGTTAAACAATACCAAGTACCTACTGTCGTAGCGATCAATCGATTCCCACAAGATTCAGCTCAAGAGCTCGATGCTTTGAAACAAATGATCATCGACTTTGACCCAAGTGTCAGCGTTGAAGTAAGTGAAGCTTTTGGTCAAGGTGGCGAAGGTGCAATTCAGTTGGCTCACGCCGTGGTAAAAGCATGCCAAACAGTGAGTAAATTTAAGCCTTTGTACTACTCTGAGCAAAGCTTAGAAGAGAAACTGATGGCAGTCGCTGAAGTCGGATACGGCGCAGCAAGTATTTCACTATCACCACTGGCAAGAAAACAACTGACTGAGTTCAACCAACACGGCTATGGCGACCTATCGGTTTGTTTGGCAAAAACGCCATTATCGATTTCAACAGAAGCTCAAATAAAGGGTGCACCCACTCAGTTTGACGTACCCGTTAGAGAGTTGAAACTGTGTGCTGGTGCCGGCTTCATCTACGCTTTGTGCGGCAACGTAATGACCATGCCAGGCTTACCTGACAAACCGGCTTTCATGTCATTAGATATTGATAGTAATGGAAATATTATCGGCCTAAGCTAGGTGTCCTTAACTAGATAAACGGCAATTAATCGCGATTAATTAGGCTCAAGTTTCAGAGCGGCGTTCTATATTTAGCAATCATTTCCTAACGAAGTGATTGCTCAACAATCAAGCTTAAATGCAAAAAGTTGCACTAAAATCGTAGTTATATGCAAATCTTGTTTTAAGTTCTGGGTTAAGATCACATTAAAAACCCCATAAAATATATAGTATTGCGCTGATTCTTTGAGGACAGTGATGAATACGAGTATAAAAAAACTAGTCAGCCAATTTCTATGCACCATATTTGCCCTAGGATTAGTCCCTGCCCTCTACATCAATTCTGAACTTGACAGAATTGATGCTCAGCATACTCTAAATATTAAGCAGTCTAGCCAAAACCAAATCGAATACAGTTTTCACGAACTGGCCGTTATTGTTGAGCAAATATCTAATTCTGTTCCTTCTATCGCAGACTCTCAAACGTTACTTCGCGCAATTGAAGAACCATCAATTGTTCATAAACAAGCTCTGCAAGATCTGTGGGTGATGTTAGCTCGCGGACAACAATACTATTCTCAACTTCGCTATCTCGACCTAGAAGGTAACGAGGTTTACCGTATCAACTACAACAACAAGAAAGCGACAATAGTTCCTGAGAATAAACTGCAGAACAAATCAGCTCGTAGCTACTTTAAAGATCTCCACCGACTGAAGATTGGAGAAGTAAGCTCCAACGGTATCGATTTAGAGATTGAGAATGGTGAAGTCGTCCACCCTTTGATGCCAGCCCTAAGGATAATGACACCCGTCGCCTCAGAAGATCGTATTATTGGCTACTTTATTGCTAACCTTAATATGCTCGAGGTCTACGACCGCCTTCTTTATCAAATCGGTACATCATCAGCCGTCCCTGTCATTCTTAACAGAACCGGACATGTCATCATGGGCCCTGATATCGAAGAATCGTTTGGGCATCTTATTGAATCTCGTTCAGATAAAACCTATGCGAAGCTTTACCCAGAGCTTTGGAAAGCCATTCAAGAAAATACCTCTTCTAGCTACTTTGATGGTAAAAACTGGTATTTTCACTCAGATATCAGCCCTAAAATAAAGCAATTTAAAGGACCAATTTATTTGGTTCTTCATGTTGAAAACCAACAATTTAGCAGCCAATACCGACAAGAAAAACAAGCCATATTCGTACAGATCATCACCTTATCTTTCTTAATTTCGATGATCTCAGCAGGTTTTGTGCTTTGGAACAGTAACCATAAAAAGAACAGCATCGATAGCCAACTGGCTAAAGCCGCGATGAATGGCATGTCAGCCTTGGTAATTACTGACCGAAATAACCGAATCATCAAAGTAAACCAAGAGTTTACTCGCGTGAGTGGTTACGATTTGGAAGATGTAAAAGGACGTCAGCCTTCGATGTTTGCCTCTGGTCGCTACAATCAAGAGTTCTACATCAAGATGTGGAGCATTATCACCAAGACGGGAGTTTGGGAAGGTGAAGTGGTCAATCGCCGTAAAGACGGGTCTTTGATCACTGAAATACTACGAATCCAAACCATCAAAGATTCGAAAGATGTGATTCAGTTTTACGTCGCTTCTTTTGTCGATATTAGTAAACATAAAGAACTCGAAAAAAAGCTCAGAAATCTAAGTGAAAAAGACGCATTAGCTGGTTGCTGGAATCGAAGAAAATTTGACCTTGAACTTCGTGACGAATGTTCTCGTGTTAATCGTTACCCTACTCGCGAACAATCTTGCTTAGCTATCTTGGATATTGACTACTTCAAACGCATTAACGACAGATTTGGGCACGATTACGGTGATCGAGTCATTCAAACAGTCGCTCAAGTACTTCAGCGTGAATGCCGTGAAACAGATTTTGTTGCTCGCATTGGTGGCGAAGAGTTTGGTGTTATTCTGCCTCACACCACAACAGAAGGAGCTGAATACGTTCTCAACAGGCTGAGAATTGCTGTCAGCCTTGAACTCGATAACGTAGTCACTGTGAGTGGCGGCATTACTAACATCACCAATGATCCAGCGCTGAACTACAAGTGCGCTGATTTAGCGTTATACGAAGCTAAAGCAGCAGGTAGAAACAATGTATGCTTATTCCTAGACAAAGAAATGAGTGAAATAGCCTAACAATAGACAGTACAAGCACTCTTGTTAGGCTCTCGATCAACTTGGGGCCGGGTAAAACTCTAACTTGTTCCCTTCTACCACCAGAATACAATCCATCTTCGCAGCATGAGCGGCTTGTTTACCTAAGTTCGTATCTTCAAACACAACACACTGCTTTGGCTGTAATCCCATACCAAAACACGCATCTAAGAAGGTATCTGGGTTAGGTTTGTGATTCTTAACGTCTGTTGCTGTCACTAGGATATCGAGCTTGCTCAAGATATCTGTTTTGTCCAACAACTGTTCTGCACTTTTACGTTGGCTACCCGTCCCGACGGCAATCTTCTTGCTACCTAAATTTTCTAATAACAGAGAATGCGTACAAGGGATGATATCTCCTTTGTCTTCAATCGCAGCAAACGACGCCATCTTAAACGTAGAAACCGCTTGTGGGTCGAGCGATAAACCGTATTTACTGTTCACCTCACCCGCGATCTTATAACTCGGCATGCCACCTAAGCTATGCAGCCAAGACGCTTCAAAATGAAAACCGAATTCTTCAGCCGTTTGCTGCCACGCCTTTACATGTGCTGGCATTGTATCGATCAACGTACCGTCCATATCAAAGATTAATCCTTCATATGCCGTTAAATCTATTTTCATCACTACTACCACTCTTTGAGAAAGTTACTGATACCATAACCAATATTCAGTATCATGACCCCATATTACCGTTCAAAATGGATGTTTATGTTACAAATATCTAACTCTGTTTCGATTCAAGACTGGGAACTCCAGTTAACTGCGATCAGAGCACAAGGAGCAGGCGGCCAAAACGTCAATAAAGTATCGAGCGCGATACATTTACGTTTTGACATCAAGCACTCCACCCTACCAGATTTCTATAAAGAGAAACTGCTTGCACACAAAGATAGCCGCATCACTAAAGATGGCGTGATTATCATTAAGGCCCAGCAGTATAGAACTCAAGAACAAAACCGTGATGATGCTTTGGTGCGTTTGAAAGAACTTATCTTGGAAGCAACAAAAGTTCAAAAAGTGAGACGAGCAACTAAGCCGACGCGTGGCTCTCAGAAAAGACGTTTAGAAGGAAAGAAACAACGAAGCACCACTAAGCAACTGCGTGGAAGAGTAGAATAATTGTTTCATGTCATCAGTGAACACGTCACCCATGAAACAACCGTTCTAACTCTATTTTCTTGAACAAAAACGGATACCTAACGCTATTTATTTGCAGGCTATTTGTTCGAAGTATTGATTCAAAGCCTATTCGTTCGAACGCTAGGCATTCGAAATCTAGGTATTAAAAAGCTAGGTATTCCAAAATAACCTAATGGAACAAAACTCTACTGCTGTTTTTTGACCGACAAAATCAGCTTGATTAACAACATGCGCTCTTCGCTGGTCAGTAAACGACTGACCGCCGCTACGTCTTCCGCTGTCGCTTGTGATGCGCCAACAACATCCAGTACCACATCCAAATCGGTAACTTTCAACGTCCTCGTGAGCGAACGATACTGAGACATTTTGATATCAGCTTCACCACGTTCGATTCGTTGATAGGTTTTTAAACTCATTCCCGCACTTGAGGCTAATTTTTCCTGGGACAAATTAGCGAGCTTCCTACGATCAATCAGCGCCATGATTATGGGTTCTTGTGACATAAGCTTATCCTCAATAGACAGTTATGACCTAATTTCAGCAAGAAGCAGACCATATTGACTCGCAACGGTTTACATACGCCATTAAAGGCATATTATTCGATTATTAAAAAACGTTACGTTTCATAAACTTTGACACTTAGATCGGTCGTGAGCGTACAGGCTAGTAAACTTGAATATTCAAGTGTTGGGAAATAAGAAAAATTGCAAATTGCGAATAATGAAGACGTCAAATTGGAAATTGCGAATCGCTATACATTGGCATTTCCTTGCATAAAGCACGCATTAGAATCAGAAAATACCCGCAATCAAATTATCGCGGTACAGCATAGGCTACTCACTTACAAAGAAGTGTTGTTGCACGGGAACATGTTGGAAGACAAGGAATTAAGACAGGCTTTTTCTGCGTTGAACCAAAATGAAAAAGATGTCGCGCAAGGTGGCATCAAAAGCATCAATGATGCGATAAAAGAGATGGATGAGATTCTAGAAAGGTACAGTAGAAAAGTGTCTTCTGGTTTGTGCGTCTAGTCTATTGATATCAACGAGTAGCACCAAACTCTCAACGGCTTAAACGAATAGAACAAAACAAAAACGGCCAGTCATTATTTAATGACTGGCCGTTTGTTTAACTAAGATAGGGAAGTAGTAATCTAACGAGATATCACTCGTCTAAACCCACCTAGTAACATCAACGCACCTAACAAGCCAAATGATAAACTGCCCCCGCTGCCACCAGAGCCAGATGAAGTTCGTGCATTAACATAAGCCGTTCGCTTAGCATCTGTTGCAGAAATTCGAACCGTTTCAGAACTACTAATTACACCATTAGCTACATCTGTAATCCAATCTCTGTAGTCATAGATTTCAGTGAATACCGATGTCACACTAGAGCTACCACCACAAACTGTTGGACCAAAACTGGTAATCCCAACTTGTTGGTAGGCAGAACCATCCCACCAATATACCGGCCCACCAGAATCACCCTGACAAGTACCACCATACAAATTTGAGGCTCCCTGAGCACCACTAAAACATATTTGTTTCTGCGTTAACGATACACCATCGGTAAACACACCTGCACAAACATTATTTTCAACATATGTGAGGTCAACTTTTTGAAGACGGTTAGTCGTATCTTGACCTGTTGCCGTATCTCCATGACCAACAGCGACAAATTGACTACTAGAGCTTCTATAAAGTTCAGAGGAAGGAGGAATTATGTTCGCACCGATATTGAGTGATGTTTCAAGCTTTAAAATAGCAACGTCATTTGGTAATAACTTACTTAAACTATTCGAATAATCACTGCGATAATAAACCTCTGCCACTCGAACTTTCTGAATATTACCATTCGGAAATTCAGACGTATTCTCTAGTTGGGGAACAACCGTAGTAAAAAGCTGAGCATTCTCGTCACCATAGATACAGTGCGCTGCCGTTAAAATATGGGTTGGGTTAAGAATAGTCGCTCCACAGTAAGGGTCTGTTGAGTAAACACCGTCATAACCACTACGATCAATGAACAAGCTTGCTATCGAAGGAAACTCAATGACCGAAGCATTGCTACCATTAACGATATAAGGAGTGACACCAACATCAGGAGTACTTTCGACCGTGTTTTCCGTCGCCAATACACTAGATGTATAAATGAACGGTGCCAATAGCACTAAAACGGCTTTACGAACCGGACTCACTGTATAGTTCACATTCATAGTCAACTCCTTGTAACCACTACGACTTATTTATAAAAATGATATGTGGCACCATAACACGACATAACCCTGAGTATAGTAAGTATTTGTAACGATATGGCCACACCTCTCATTTTATTAACAAATTTATAAACAACTTATCTTAGCCAATCATCCTAAGTTTTATACGCTGCGAAAAACAAAAAAGCCTACCGTTAACCCCCTCAAATACAGAGAAGCAAACAATAGGCTTTAATTTAACTTAGTGGTTTCTCTTAAAAGAGATTAGCCACGGTAGTAACGTTGAGGTACGAAAGGCATTTTTTCTACTGTCATTGGTAGCTTCTTGCCACGAACGTCAGCGAATACTTCAGTGCCAATTGCTGCTAGGTCTGTACGAACGTACGCCATAGAAACTGGCTTGCCTGCGTTAGGGCCAGCAGTACCACTTGTTACAACGCCAATCTTGTTGTCTTCAGCATCGAACAATTCAGCACCTTCACGTACTGGTGCTTTAGTTTGACCAACAAGACCAACACGTTTACGTTGAACATCTTTCGTTGCGATTTGCTCAAGGATGATATCAGCGCCTGGGAAACCGCCTGCACGCTCACCGTCAGTACGACGAACTTTTTGAATACCCCATAGAAGGCTAGCTTCTACTGGAGTAGTTGTTGTATCTAGGTCGTGACCGTATAGACATAGACCACACTCTAGACGAAGCGAGTCACGAGCACCAAGGCCAATCCACTCTACTTCTGCTTCTGATGTTAGCTTACGAGCAAGCGCTTCAGCGTGATCGTTCGGTACTGAAATCTCATAGCCATCTTCACCCGTGTAACCACTGCGGCTCACGATGCATTCAACGCCGTCGATATCAACTTTTTGAACGTCCATGAACAGCATGTCAGCAACGCTTGGTTGGAAACGAGCTAGAACTTCAGACGCTTTAGGGCCTTGAAGCGCTAACAGAGCGCGATCATCAATCACTTCCATTTCTACGTCAGCTGGAAGGTGCGCAGTTAGGTGGTCGATATCTTGTGTTTTACAAGCCGCGTTCACAACAACAAACAGGTGATCGCCTAGGTTAGCCACCATCAGGTCATCCATAATGCCGCCCTGCTCGTTGGTAAAGAACGCATAGCGCTGCTTACCAGAAGGAAGGTCAATAATATCTACAGGAACCAAAGATTCTAAGACAGCTGCTGCGTTTGCGCCATGAAGACGAAGTTGCCCCATGTGAGAAACATCAAAAAGACCGGCAGCATCACGAGTGTGTAAGTGCTCTTTCTTTACACCTAGTGGGTACTGAACTGGCATATCGTAGCCAGCGAAAGGAACCATTTTTGCACCCTCTTCAACATGAAGTGCATGCAGTGGTGTTGTTAGTAGGTCTTGATTAGCGTGTTCTTGAGTCATTTTCTTCTCCATGAAGCGTTGCAGGCTGTCCAAAGTCGAGTCTGCCGCTTATATCTCTATTTAGAGTCGCCTCTAACGATAAGTCTCATCATTAGTCACCTCAGCGTATTCGCGTTAGTCACCTTGACGTCTTAACCTTAGAAACAGTAGATAGTAAAAAGTGATGTCTTTTATATAGGCTTATATCGTTAGCTTGATAAATCAGGTTAGCTGTACAAAAGCTCTACAAGTCACTTTCTAAGAATTCACTTCAGTAAACTTCAATCAACATGAGTAAACCGTGTTCACTATAATAAACAAGCCTGAGTCAGTTTTACACCCTTAACAATAGTAAAACAGTTCAAAATGTGACATTTAACAATTTAAAAACAATTTTTCGATGCATACAAAAACGCGATATTGATGATTATCACATCAATATCGCGTTTGTTGGCTAACGTTAGAAACAATAGCAAACGGTTGCATTCACTATAAGAAATTCCAACTTTGTTAATTTATTTTGCTGTCACCCACAAAATGAGCGCGTCTTCTGCGCTGGTCGAGATAAGCATGTGACCCATATTGGCATCGTAATACATGCTATCACCTTCACTCATTGGCACAGGTTCATAGAATTCTGAGTAGAACATCACATCACCAGAGATGATCATCAAAAACTCTTCACCGTCGTGACGTACCCAATCGTTATACTCTTCAAAAGTACGCGCTCTCACGCGACTCTTAAAGGGCATCATCTTCTTATTAGACAGCTCTGTTGCAAGCAGTTCATGCTCGTACGTTGGGGTTGGGTGAGGTTTACCTTGACCGGCCTTAGTTAAGTCACGACGCCCTGTTGCGACCTTTTTCCTTGGTGGCTCAAACAGTTGGGGCATGTTTATTTGTAAGCCCATCGCTAGCTTTTGCATCGCTTGGAAGGTTGGAGAGATTTGCTCGTTCTCAATTTTGCTGAGCGTAGAGCGAGCTAAACCAGTACGTTGGCTCGCTTCTTCTAACGTAATCCCAAGCTTGCCGCGGATATCTTTAATACGCTGGCCAAGCCTAAGTGGTTCGATATTCTGGTCTAACGTTTCCTTCGCCAACGTTAAAGATGGGTACTCATCATAAATGTCTTCTGACATAGGTCCCTCATTAAATTCTTGCTTCCTGTCTATTAATTTCATTGTTGCATGAAGCGCTTTGTTGATTAAAGAGCACACAGAGAAATAAAGCGTGCTCCCCGTAGCAAAACAAGAAAAGTTGTTTCCTATTGGAAATTTTTGTTGAAAATTGATTTTATCGGAGCTATGTTATCGACTTGTTAGATGAAGAGATGCTACTTCGGCTTGCAGCAAATGATAGATTTAACATTTGTAAGAGCTGTTTTTTACCCGAACTTTTTGGGAAACAATTCGTGCTGCATTGACCCTACAACGATCGCTTAGACGCTGTAAGAGTATATTTATAACGCAATTCACGTTTATCTATACCTATATAGCGCAAACGATACCGATGCAGAAATCAACGTAAGACCTAATGGACTATAAAAATAATCACCATTAGCTTAATGAAAGGTCTCGACAATGAACGCTTACCAAAACCATAGCTTAGACAGTTTTTTCACTACGAACCTATCTGGTACTGACGACGCAGTATTTGCTGGCATCCAAGCAGAGAACACTCGTCAAAACGAACAAATCGAACTTATTGCTTCTGAGAACATCGTTTCTAAAGCAGTAATGCAAGCTCAAGGCACTTGCCTAACCAACAAATACGCAGAAGGCTACCCAGGCCGTCGTTACTACGGTGGTTGTGAGCACGTAGATACAGTTGAGGCTATCGCGATTGAACGCGCAAAACAGCTGTTCAAATGTGAATACGTAAACGTACAGCCTCACTCTGGCGCTCAAGCAAACGGTGCAGTTAAACTTGCGCTACTTCAACCTGGCGACACTATTCTAGGTATGTCTCTTGACGCTGGTGGCCACCTTACACACGGTGCGCGCCCTGCAATGTCTGGTAAATGGTTCAACGCCGTTCAATATGGCGTAGACCGCGACACACTTGAAATTGATTACGAAGCGGTTCGCGCTTTAGCAATCGAAAGCCAACCTAAAATGATTATTGCTGGTGGTAGTGCTATCCCACGCGTTATTGATTTCGCTAAGTTCCGTGAAATCGCTGACGAAGTTGGCGCTATCCTAATGGTTGATATGGCACACATCGCGGGTCTTATCGCGACAGGTGCTCACCCTAGCCCACTACCACACGCACACGTTGTTACTACAACAACGCACAAAACACTTCGTGGCCCACGCGGCGGTATGATTCTGACGAACCACGAAGACATCAACAAAAAGATCAACTCTGCAGTGTTCCCTGGCCTTCAAGGCGGCCCACTAATGCACGTTATCGCGGCTAAAGCAGTGGCGTTTGGCGAAGCACTTGGCCCAGAATTTAATACTTATATTGATTCAGTGATCGACAACGCAAAAGTTCTTGCTGAAGTGTTGCAAACTCGCGGTTGTGACATTGTGACAGGCGGAACTGACACGCACCTAATGCTGGTTGACCTTCGTCCTAAGGGCTTGAAAGGTAACGTAACTGAAGAAGCATTAGAGCGTGCAGGGATCACATGTAACAAAAATGGCATACCATTCGATACAGAGAAGCCTATGATTACTTCTGGTATCCGTTTAGGCACGCCAGCTGGAACCACTCGTGGTTTTGGCACTGAAGAATTCAAACTTATCGGTGAATGGATCGGCGATGTACTTGATGGCTTAGTTGAAAGCCCTGAAGGCAATGCTGAAGTTGAGCAACGTGTTCGCAAGCAAGTTAAAGAGCTTTGCAAGCGCTTCCCTCTTTACCGTTAAACCGTTTTTAAGATTTAAATTAAAACCTCATAAATTTTTGGAGAATAAGCAATGGACAATACACTAAAGTTTGCAGACAGCCACGAGTGGGTAAAAGACAACGGTGACGGTACTGTGACTATCGGTATTTCTGAGCACGCTCAAGAGATGCTAGGTGACGTTGTGTTTGTTGACCTGCCTGACACTGGAGACGAAATCGAAGCTGGCGAAAGCTTCTCTCTAGTTGAATCAGTGAAAGCAGCTTCTGATATCTACGCACCAATCTCTGGCGAAATCGTAGAAATCAACGAAGAATTAGAAGATAGCCCAGAGTTAATTAACGAAGAATCTTATGAAGGTGGTTGGATTGTTAAAGTGAAGATGTCTGATGCGTCTGAACTAAACAACCTTAAAGATGCGGAAGAATACCTAAGCTCTATCGAAGAAGACTAATAGGTTCCTCATTACGATAAAGCTGCTCTTTAGAGCAGCTTAATTTTAGGGGCTAGCTCACGGCTCCAAAGAGAAAGTAGAACATATCATGACTGAATTACTTCAAAGCCAATTACTAAAAGACTTGGGTACTCAAAACGAGTTTGTTGCTCGTCATAACGGCCCTAATAAAGCAGACCAGCAAAAAATGCTTGATGCGATCAACGCGACTAGCTTAGACGCTCTGATCGACGAAACGGTTCCTGCACAAATCCGTCTTGAAAAACCAATGACACTTGCTGCGCCACTGAGCGAAATGGACATGCTGACCTCTCTTAAAGAGATCGCTAACCTAAACCAAGTGAAACGTACTTTCATTGGCCAAGGCTACTACAACACATTCACTCCAAACGTTATTCTACGTAACGTTTTAGAGAACCCAGGCTGGTACACAGCTTACACACCATACCAACCAGAGATTTCTCAAGGTCGTCTTGAAGCTCTACTCAATTACCAACAAATGGTAATGGACCTAACAGGTATGGAAATCGCGAACGCATCCCTTCTTGATGAAGCGACAGCGGCTGGCGAAGCAATGACACTGTGTAAGCGTGCTGGTAAAAGTAAGAGCAAAGTATTCTTCGTTGCTGACGATGTTCACCCTCAAACACTAGAAGTTGTTAAAACTCGTGCTGAGTACATCGGTTTTGAAGTAATGGTTGGTGCTCTTGAAACACTTCCAGAGCAAGACGTATTTGGTGCGCTTCTTCAATACCCTAGTACAACGGGTGAAGTACGTGACCTAACAGACATCATTGCGAAAGCTCAAGCTAACAAAACACTGGTTACAGTTGCTACTGACCTACTTGCTTCTGCTCTACTTAAACCTGCGGGCGAAATGGGTGCAGACGTAGTAATCGGTTCAGCGCAACGTTTCGGTGTTCCTATGGGTTACGGCGGTCCACACGCTGCATTCATGGGTACTCGTGAAAAGCATAAGCGTACAATGCCAGGTCGTGTAATCGGCGTATCTATCGATACTCACGGTAACCAAGCGCTACGTATGGCAATGCAAACTCGTGAGCAACACATCCGCCGCGAGAAAGCGACATCGAACATCTGTACAGCTCAAGCACTTCTAGCAAACATGGCGTCTTTCTACGCGGTTTACCACGGTGCAGAAGGCCTACGTACTATTGCTCGTCGTACACACCACATGACCGCTATCCTAGCAGCTGGCCTGACTAAATCGGGTTACGAGCTAACGAACAACAGCTTCTTTGATACCATCACGATCAACTCTGAAGAGAAGACAGATGCACTGTACGCGAAAGCGCAAGCAGCAGACATCAACCTTCGCCTTCTTAAGGGTAAGATCGGTATCAGCTTAGATGAAACAACAACGATCGATGACGTGAACGCACTGTTCGCAATCTTCGACGTGAAAGAAGACGTTCAAGCACTATCTTCTGACATTGCATCAAACGAGTTTGCCGCAATTCCAGAAAACTGCCGTCGTGAATCAGAGTTCCTAACTCACCCAGTATTCAACACGCACCACAGCGAAACGCAAATGATGCGTTACCTAAAACAGCTTGAGAACAAAGACTTCTCACTAACGCACGGCATGATCCCACTGGGCAGCTGTACGATGAAGCTGAACGCTGCTGCTGAGATGATTCCAGTAACATGGCCTGAGTTTGGTTCAATTCACCCATTCGCACCTCTTGATCAAGCAGCAGGTTACACAGCGCTAGCAAAAGATCTTAAAGAGAAGCTATGTGAAATCACCGGTTACGACGATTTCTCACTACAGCCTAACTCTGGTGCATCTGGTGAATACGCAGGTCTAATCGCGATTCAACGTTACCACGCAAGCCGCGGTGACGCTCACCGTAACGTTTGTCTGATTCCAAGCTCTGCGCACGGTACTAACCCTGCAACAGCATCAATGGTTTCAATGAAGGTAGTGGTTGTTAAGTGTGATGAAGATGGCAACATCGACATGACAGACCTAGCAGCGAAAATCGAGAAGCATAAAGAAAACCTATCAAGCATCATGATCACTTACCCTTCTACGCACGGCGTATACGAAGAGCAAGTGAAAGAAGTGTGTGAACAAGTTCACGCAGCGGGCGGTCAGGTTTACCTAGACGGCGCTAACATGAACGCTCAAGTAGGTCTAACTTCACCTGGCTTCATCGGTTCAGACGTATCTCACTTGAACCTACACAAAACATTCTGTATCCCACACGGTGGTGGCGGTCCGGGTATGGGTCCTATCGGTGTTAAATCGCACCTAGCACCTTTCCTACCAGGTCACATCGAAAACGGTGTACAAGGTTCTGACTACGCGGTATCAGCTGCAGATCTAGGTAGTGCTTCAATCTTACCTATCTCTTGGGCTTACATCGCAATGATGGGCGAACCTGGCCTAACAGACGCAACGAAAGTAGCGATTCTTAACGCGAACTATGTGATGGAGAAACTACGTCCTCACTACCCTGTTCTTTACCGTGGCACTAACGGCCGCGTAGCGCACGAATGTATTATCGATATTCGTCCACTTAAAGAAGACACAGGCATCAGCGAAGAAGATATTGCTAAGCGTCTAATGGACTTCGGTTTCCACGCGCCTACTATGTCTTTCCCAGTTGCTGGCACACTAATGGTAGAGCCAACTGAATCAGAAGATTTAGAAGAGCTAGACCGTTTCTGTGAAGCGATGATAGCAATCCGTCACGAAATGGCAGCAGTGAAAGCGGGTGAATGGCCACTAGACAACAACCCTCTAGTGAACGCACCGCACACACAAGTTGACCTTTCAGGCGCAGAATGGGATCGCCCTTACTCTCGCGAACTGGCTTGCTTCCCATCGAAAGCAACCAAGAACTCGAAGTACTGGCCAACAGTTAACCGTGTAGACAACGTATACGGCGACCGTAACCTAATCTGTTCTTGCCCAAGCATCGACAACTACGAAGATTAATTTTTGTAGATTTTAGATAAACAAAAGCGAACCATTTGGTTCGCTTTTTTTGTTTTTCAGATTATATGACTAAGAAAGCATTGACCTTACCGTAAGGGAAAGGTTTAAGGTTGAGTGAAACCAACGATGACTTAGGAACTGATTATGGGATGTTGCAATAAAGCGCCAAAAGGTGGAGCCCCTCTTGGCTTGCTTCTAAAAGTAACGCTTGGGATTGGTCTTTTTGTTTTTCTTCTGGCTTTGTGGCAGTAGGAGGCTTATATGGCGCTAGATTTGAAGCTAAGAAGTGGTGGTATGCAAAAGCTAGATTGCGCCAAATTGCTATTGGCGCCGTAGTAGTTACTATTTTGATTTATAAGTCATTTTTAATTTTCCGAGTGTCTGACATCCACCACTCACACATGTCCCAATAGTCAAGCTTAGTAGCCTCATTACCCATACTTTTGCGTATTTCTATCAAGAATGTCCCAAGTAGTCTCATCATATCTTTTAAGAAGTTTTCAGGTTGACCATTTTCATTCATGTTGTATAGATATTGCATCATATCGTTGTATGCTTTTACAACCTCATCATTTGCCATTAAAGCAAGCTTGAAGCCTAACCGCCTATATTCTAGAGTTAGCATCTTGGCAGAGCCTACATCAGCCTTATTTTTACCTCTATTTCTTTTATCCATTTCCCATGCAGCATCAGACATGAGAATGATAATAAACGGTTCTAATATTTGATTATAAATATCAATCCGGTCATCTCGAAGCTTATTCTCTAGCTCAATTTTACGCTCTATGTTTTGCTTAATTTTCCAACCAACCGAAGATACAACAAGCACTATTATGGGGGTGGCAATACTCCCTATTGCAGTCACTACATCTAACCAATGTTTTTCTTCCATTACCACTCCTAAATTTTATGATGTCGCGATTGGGATAACGCCCACGAAAGATGTGAGCAATACAATGTTTTGCGAATCACTCTTATACAATTTATATGAGCTTGGGACTTATCAATAAATACTGACCTGATCCCTTACGACCTCTAAAGTGATTAATAAATGAAGAAGCCGATGGGTTGAGTCTAGGAGAACCCTATCACTAACCTTAACAACCCAGTGCCAATGGTTCCCTGCTCGCAAATTTACTTTCACTATGGATGGCGCAATGACATTGTTCTAAGATACAAACCTTTGCGTTTCGCAATAAATCCCAGTGTATCTAAAACTCTAATGAGATCTTTGTGCATAGTGTAATACTGTCCATCAACCACCAAGTGATACTGATTGAAAACTTCTTCGACACGTTCACATGGTAATCCTGTAACCATTGCTATACATGCAACCCGCAGTCCCCTTTCATATATTTTCTTTGTACTACTCGATTCATCAATTTCTCCGAGAGCCTTAAAAACTAATAGACTGAAAAATTCTATATTTATATCAAAAGAATTCCACGCATACACTTATGCGACCAATTGTACTAGCCTTTGTCTTTCCATAACAATCACTTATACCGTTAGATTAGTGATTATCGTGGCAAATATAGAAATTATCCATCTAGCATGATTCACAATAAATCAATAACTTACGTGAGTTGGTATTGTGTTTTGACCATCAGAATCTGCCCCTACATCAAAGCTAGTGAAACTCAATAAATCCAATGCTTGACCCTATACGGTAAGGTGTTTATATTGTCGCCCGCCCAACGGGGCACATCCTAAAATACACACCGGCCATCCTGCCATCATTCGTGTATTTATATTGGTGTTGTGAACTTCCATGCTAACGAAACTTCGTCCTTTTACTCGTGAATCGGGTGCGCTTATGCATCTTTCGATTCCAATCATTTTGACTCAAATAGCGACCCAAGCGATGGGATTTGTCGATACGACAATGGCTGGCCAAGTAAGCCCTGCCGACCTCGCCGCTATTGCACTTGGCACTAGCCTTTGGATCCCAGTGTTGCTGTTACTGCGTGGCGTGATTATGGCACTAACGCCTGTTGTCGCTTACCACCGCGGCGCACGTGACTTTCAAAGTATCTCTGTCGAGTTCTTCCAGATGGTTTGGTTGGCATTAATCGCGAGCGTACTGCTTATCGCTTACTTGGTGAGTGCGAAACCGATCTTAGAATGGATTGGCGTAGCCGCTGAGATCATTCCAATTGGCAGTGACTATGCGTTTGCCCTAGCCTTTGGTGTGCCGGGTATTGCCCTGTTCTACACCTTGAATGGCTTCTGTGAGGGTATGAACAACACCAAAGTACCAATGATCATTTCTGTGGTTGGTTTGTTGGTGAATATTCCGGTCAACTACGTGCTTATCTACGGTAAGTTCGGCTTCCCTGAAATGGGCGCTGTGGGTTGTGGCTGGGCGACAAGCTTAGTGTATTGGTTAATGTCGGGAATGCTGTATTCCTACATTAAAGGTCATCACCACTACAAGACCATCATCAAGTTTTCAGATGCGAAGCCAAAAGCAAAAGAGATGCTACACCTTCTAAGATTAGGTTTACCTATCGGGATGAATATCGCGGTGTGTGGCAGTATCTTTGCGGTAATCGCTCTGATGATTGGCCGTATTGGTGCAGAGAACGTGGCAGCGGCGCAAATTGCTCTGAATATATCGAGCCTGACATACGTGATTCCAATGAGTATCTCATTTGGCATTACAATTCGTGTTGGGCATGCACTAGGCAAGAAAGATGAACTAGGCGCAATTGAACGCAGCAAAGTCGGTATCTTAGTTGCAGCATTAATCTCGCTTCTTTCAGTAGCGATGTTCTTACTGTTCCCTGAGTGGATCATTAGGCTTTACACCACCGACCCTGCAATAAGCGCTACAGCAGCGGTATTGTTGACCTTTACGGCGATGTACCAATTCAGCGATGCATTACAAACATCGGCTAACGGTGCATTACGTGGCTATAAAGACACTAAGATCCCAATGATCTTAGCCATCGCTTCATATTGGGGCTTGGCACTGCCACTCGGCATGGTGCTAGGACTAACAGACCATATTGTTCCAGCAATGGGTGAAGAAGGCTTTTGGATTGGTATCCTAACGGGATTAAGCGTTTCAGCGACGCTGATGCTAATTCGCTTGCGATACGTGATTAAGAAGCGTGACTTGCCACCAGCAAGTGCGGCAATAGCAAACTAAGATTGACCAATAAGCTAATACAAAAAAGCGCGTTACTACCAACTCGTAATAACGCGCTTTTTTATTGAATTTCTATAAACCAGATGATGTGCTTGGTTTAACACTCATCGTTCATAACACGAACTGTACACTCACAACCATCTACTGGACATGTGTCTCCACTTGTCCTGCCGCCAAAAGAATCATAGATAACATAACAACCCGAAGGTAAGGCATCGTCGGTAATGTTATTGCTGTTCAGGTCTGCGTAGCTAAAAGGTTGATTGTATCCGACTACCGTATGTCTATTTCCATAATCTGAGATAATACTGTCATCATCTGACAATGTGAGGAAATCGAGCATGTTCAATTTGTCACCAGACTCCCCTCGGCTTTCTGGGCAAAGTGTTCCCCAATCGACTTCAACACTACCAATACCAAAATCGATTACGTAGTTGCTCTGATCTCCTGGGTTTGTTGCGTCCGGATTAAGCCCAACGATAATGGCCTTAGACGTAACTTGCGTGATTACCCCTTCCATTGCACCTGCAACACCTTCAAGCACCGCTTCTCTCGCTGACTCTTGGATATTAAGAAACCTTGGAGCTGCTGTCACAGCTAAAACACCGAGTATCACGATAACAATGATTAATTCCATTAACGTAAAGCCGTTTTTCTTCATAACACCCACATCAACTGACAACTACAGATACAATTACTGAATGAATTATCAATAACTATACATCGTGATGAGATGCGGAACACCTTCTGTGTCGCGTCAAAGTTGTTGTTTAGTCGATTTTTAGACCTTACGCATGGGAGGATGAAAATTAGCGCCTTGTTGTCGCTGTCTTATTTGATCGCGTTGTTTTGAATGAGCTAAATTGTCACGATATTACACTGCAGGTACATTCTTCATTTCTATTGCGCTCTATCGGAGTATCTGCGTCTGCATATCGCAAAAAAATAGCGCTCATGTATGACATAAGCGCTATTAAATAACTGGAGACTCAACACTTCTCTCAAAGAAATATGTTGGGAAGTCTAGATTTTAAATGAACCAACATAACGATCGAGAACTTGTGACAACTCTGCCAGCTGCTGACTTGATTGCTCTAACTTCTCACTTGCGCTCAAACCGTTTTTGACTGAGCTATTAACCGTATCCATGTTCATATTAATTTCATTCGCTACCGCTGACTGCTGCTCCGTTGCCGTTGCGACTTGCGTATTAATATCAAGAATAGCCAAAACTTGCGTGGAAATTTTTTCCAAAGCTTGGCGAGCCATTTCAGTTTCAGTCGTACCCTCTTCAATTAAGCTCTTACTATTACTCATCGAACTAACAGCGTTCTTAGCTTCGGTTTGAAGTTGGTTGATCATAGTGTCAATTTCATCGGTCGACTGTGCTGTTTTTGTCGCAAGGTTACGAACTTCGTCAGCAACAACCGCAAAGCCTCGACCAGCTTCACCAGCACGTGCAGCTTCAATCGCAGCGTTGAGTGCTAGCAAGTTTGTTTGCTCAGAGATACCTCGAATAACGTCAAGAATAGTACCGATCGACTGAGTATTATCAGCAAGGCTCACGATGATGTTAGAAGCACTATTCATTTCGGCTTCAAGGTTTGCAATCGAATTTGTGGTCTTCTCGATCGTCTTATGACCTTCTTGAGTTTCACTTGCCGCCATGTTTGCCGCGCTTGCAGCACCAGCCGCGCTAGACGCAATTTCATTAACCGTGGCGATCATTTCATTCATAGATGTCACGACCAACATGGTTTGTTCGTTCTGCTCTTGTCCTCTTTGCAATGCTTGCTGTGACTGTTCACGAAGCCCAATAGCGGTGCTATTTAATTCAACACCCGTATTCACTGTTTGAGTAATAATCTCGTGCACCTTGCCAACGAACACATTGAAAGCCGATGAGATTTGAGCAACTTCGTCATTCCCTTTGATAGGCAAACGTACTGATAGGTCACCATCACCTTCAGAAATATCGTGTAATGTGTTTTTCAATACTAAGAGAGGCTGCATCAGTTTGCTAAGAAGAAGCGATAGAACAACGAGACAAACAACAAAAATGAAAACCATTGAAGCGAGCTGGTAGCTAATAATACCGTTCGTTGCTTGGCTAACCTCTGTGATAGGAATGCCGATATCAAAGGTGCCGTACAGCTCACCGTTGACGTAGATAGGTGCCATGATGTCAAACACCCACACTTGTTGAACATCAGCGTACCATTTTGAATACTGTTGGACGCCTTGGGTTGCGCCTTTAACGGTATAGCTATCTTCGTAAACTTTATTCAGTTTATTTTTGTCGCTGTGTGCAACAGCACTTACGTTACTATCAATAACAATGGCATAAGTGACATCAGATCGCTGTTTCAGCTCACCCACCAGCTTTTGTAAATCTTGAACTGGGTTGTCCGAATTCTCTAAGATATACCCAGCATTTCCAGCCAAGAATTCAGCTTGAACTTGAGATTTGTTCAATATTATCTCATCGATTTTTTCACTTGAAATGAAATAGGTTGACGCCATACTCGCAGCGACTGCAATGCCAAACATAATAAAAACGGCAAATAGGATTGTTTTCTTCATTTAGGTTGTCTCGACGCAAGTTTGTTAAAAATTCTCTGAAGGTTTCAATAACTGAAACCAAAGCTCGCACGTTCTGTCTCGTGTTAGAGCTCCCACTAATCCTTTATCTGTCAAAATCTCGATAACTTTAGCTAAATCATATAAAAAACATATGTTAGTCACACATCTTTAACACGCAGACAAGTCCAACTCGGAACCTACATTTGGAAATCTAATTAATAAGTAAAGCCGTCGCTTAATAAGTACATTTGTATGGATAGTCGATTTCACGTATCGAGTCGCAGAGTTGATATCTGATGAAATGTTAGGGCTTGGTGTAAACAGTTTGCTTAGGGTTACTTAACCTTATCGCTTGTAGTTAACGCCATAAAGCAAAAAAGGCGAACCATTCGGTTCGCCTTTCTACATGAAGAATCGTGCTTATCGATTTATCGCCAAATATGAGCCAGCCGCGATCATTATTCCACCAGCACTTTGATTTAATCTTCTATGCGCGCGTGGCGTTTTTAACAAACCTGCCATTCTGCCCGCTCCTACAGCGATAAGCATTAAACCGGACATTAGAGCAACAGATGCTAAACCAGAAACCAAGACAATATCTTGTGAGCGCAGAACTGTCAGATCAATGAAAGTCGGCAAGAACGAAATATAAAACAGAATCACTTTAGGGTTTGAAGCTGAAATCAAAAAGCCTTGCGCGAAACTTGCGAGTTCGGATTTCTGACTCTGTTTGGCAGCAAGTTCCGCAGAGCCTTGCACTTCAGGTAAGCTCTTAAACATCTTATAGCCCAAGTAAATCAAATAAGCTGCACCAACGTAGCGAATCACCTCAAACGCAATCGACCAATTCTCGGCAATCGTTGCTAGACCGAAACAGGCAAGTGCAAGATAAATAAGATCACTGCATATCATCCCTAACGAGAGAGTGATGCACTTTCGCCAACCATTAACCATGCCTCGAGCTAAAATGGCAAATACGCCAGGCCCCGGAGTAATACCAAATATAAACATGGCAATAAAGAATGTAATCGCACCTTCTAGTGACATTAGACTGTCCTTATCTATAACCCAACATAATTGATCATGAACGTATCATGGAGCTTCGATTCGCGTAAAGAACGTTTTTGACTAAGCGCGTTTAACACAACTCATGTTTTGAATAAGTGTGACACGTAATTTCCCCACCACACCTAAACCCAGCCTTAACCCCAAGCATAAACTTCAACTTAAACCAGTCACCAATCACCAATCACCAAAGTGTCTTTCGTTAAGACACAAAAAAGGCGAACCTGTAGGATCGCCTTCGTAAACGATGATCGAAAATCAACGTAACAAGATTAGTTAGCGATTGGAGACAGTAACTCAGGGTTTACGACTATATTTCTTACACCGTGGGCGTGATCTTCGTTAAAGTCATTACCTTCACACCAGCTACCCACTGTCGCGATATTTACTTTCGCGACTTGTGGTCTAACGCTCCATGTTACTTGGAAAGGTGAACCTTGCTCATTGTAACCAGGACCCGTTGTAGAGCCTGCGTATTGAATCGCTGACCCCGTATTTTGTGGAATATTTGGTGCTTGGTTTAAACCGTTGACTTTAGAGTGTTTCGCTAATGCTTCAAAGTCGAGAGCTTTATCGTCATTAACTAATACATAGACTTGAGTTTCAACACGCAATTGTGGATTGGTAATCGCGTCGTTAAAACAAGCGCCCAGTGTTTCGCCCGGTTCGACTTGCGCCGTTGAATAAACATAGTGAACTTCAATGGTGTCCCCCGAATGCAAAGAACCATGATCGCTCGGACAAACCTTGCCCTCAAATGGTTTCAGCTCAGCTGAACTCAACTTACCTGTGTATTTAAAACCACTCTGGAAGCCCTTCCCATCACCATTGCCAGCGTATTGAGTAAACTCGCCGCCTTTGTGCTCAGCGTTCTTATGGAAGTGAATATTACATAAGTTCATTGCTGTTGAATCAGGGGCATCCGAAAACAGTCTGGTATTTGTTCCTTTCAATGAACCCAAATCTCGTGGAGCTTGCGGGCCAAAACCTTGCCCTTGGGTGTTTTCAGAAAGCTTCGCTCTTTGTTCTGCGATAACACCATCTGAGACAGACTCATGGTTCGTGTCAGATGCATTTGCTTGAGCAGACAACATCACCATCGCGACGCTTAAAAACACACTCTTGTTGTTCATATTTCCTCCCTAGAATATTGATAACTAAACCTAAACCGAACCTAACAGCAAACATCTTACTATGCTCACATATGAATATAAGAGTTGTCTTTGTAAGATTAGATTTCATTGCTTACTTTCGGATGAGTATTAGAACCCTTGATGCATATAACAAGTCAAACAGATTAAATTCGGCGAGTCCCTTCCAGAACTAATAATTTCCGACTTTGTTGACTGTCGTCTGACTCAAACGCTCAGATAAGTGGACACGATGATTAGGCGCAACGCTGGCTAGATTTAGGATCAAAAAAGGCGAACCACTGGGCTCGCCTTCACGTTTAATTCTATCTATTAGGTTGGCATTCTTAGTTAACGGTTTAACCATTACCGGTGGCAAATATCCCAAACGTCATGACGTTTAATGCATCTGTCACGCCCTCTAGTGATTTAATCACGGTCTTAGTCGGTTGGTTATGACGAATAAAATAGCTTCCGATGCCTTTTTCACCGCTACTGTTAGCATCGCTTTCAGTTGTTTCCGTCGCTGCTATTTGAGAGGGTTCCACAGATTCTGGCTCTGCATTGGCGTGAGTTATCGTGTCATTATTTGAATCAAGGTTTGAGTTTGATTCATGATCAGTTATTGGTTGATGATTAACGAACGATTCATGGGAAGATTCAACGTTGGTCTCAGCACTTGTATCAATTGCAACATCGATATTACTCTCCCCTTCCAAGCTTTTCGACATAGCGTCTTCGTTGCTCAATGTATTGTCGTCTAGCTGATTATTACTCGCTGAAGAACAAGCTGTTAAGAAAAATAGGCTAACGATGAATATGAGTAAGTTTCTCATCATAGTGATAAAGCACGAATTAATAAAACATCGTTCGATTGTAATTTATTTGATTGACTACATCCAGCACCAAGCAGCGTAAAAGTGAAATGTCATGTACTTGAAGAGTAAAGAAAAGCGTACGATTGTAGGTCTATAACTAATAATTCGAGACTTCAATCAGGTTGCCATCAGGATCTCGAATATAAACGGAAACAATTTTTCCCGTCGCACCGGTTCGCTGTACTGGTCCCTCCTCTATCACGACGCCTTGCGCTTGGATATGTTCGGCAACTTCAGCAATTGACGTATTGGTAATAAAGCAGAGATCTGCACTACCGACCTGCACACGCCTCGCCTTTGGCTCGAACTCGCTACCACTGAGGTGTAAATTGATCTTCTGCGTCCCAAATGACAACGCCAACCTGCCCTCGCCAAATTCGATAGGCTTCATTCCAAGTACCCGTTGGTAAAAATCGACCGTAACTTGTAAATCTTTCACGGTTAATACCAAATGATCTAAATGACTGATTTCCAATTTAATCGTCCTTGTCTCGTCGTTACTAAATGTTGAATATTAAATGCTGAATAACGCTAAGTTACATACTCTAATGTTAGATTTACTAACACAAGATAAGCGTACATCTTCACTTCTCACTTTGAACGAATAAAGGGAGCACTGACTGCGCTCCCTTATCATAGGTATTACGTCACTTTAAACCGTTTTAACTAGTAACAAGCACCTTCAAATACCCAATACCAATAATTATCGAACGGATCTGCACCCCAATTGTCCGCCGATGCGGTGAATCGGTGGCCATAATATTGAACAGCCGCACCAGTAGGATAGTAGTAGTTTGGATTCCACTCTTGAAGGTTGTCACACAAGCCTTGTGGTTCTGGTTCTGGCTCAGGCTGAGGAGTTTCTATGTCAGCACTCACAGCAACATACGCATCCATCGAACCTTGAGTCCCAGCAGCCATCACGTATACGTCACTTCCCTGTATCCCATTAAAACCACAGTATTCACGGTTACCTTGATTGGTCGAAGAACAATCATAGTCATTGATCGTTGCTGGTCGACCGATTGCAACGTACATATCGACATCGCCGTAGCCATTATAAGTCTGAATCCACACTTCATCAGCCGGCGCGTTCTTAAGCACAAATTGTTGTTGATTCTCACTTTCGCCTTGTATAGGCGTTGGTGTATTGATCTCTAGCTCTACAACACCCGGAGTTGGAGTTGGCGGGTTAGGATTTGGATTTGGCTGGCCCGCACCACAGTTTTGAACATCAATACCTACCTGACTAAACGCTGAACTTACAGCTGAGGTTTCATAACCAAGATCTTTAGCGGCTTTGCAGACACCGTCAGCACCTTGTTGAAAATCCGAGTTAGGTGTCCAGTAAAGCTGGTTAGCCGTCGCGTAGGCCTTGAACGCTTTTTTAATACCCCAGTTATTACTTGTCGACAAATGGTAGAACGCTTTATTAAAGACCCCTGAACTGTGGTGTACATCAATGCCGCTATAGTATTGGTTGACGTGGTCAATAGATATACCATCTTGGCTTGGTTGAATGAAGTAACGCATTGCATCACTATTTTTCATTACATGCTCGCCCATCTTCCAATTGAAGCTACCGTGCACAAATTCACTTAATGCGGCAGCGGCCACATCTGAGAAAGATTCATTCATACCGCCTGACATTCCACGGTACTCAAGTCCGGAGTTTTGTTCAGTAAAACCGTGGCTCACCTCATGGGCAATTACATCCCATGTCGCTAACGGGTACATAGATTGGTCGCCATCACCAAATGTCATTTGTCGACCATCCCAAAATGCGTTCCCATAGTTTGAACCATAGTGAACACGCATCGTGAGTTTTTGCTTAATCGGACGTGTATTTAGCCAATCTTGGTACATGTCGAATACACGTTGTCCAAAATAATGAGCGTCATTCATAGGCGCATAAGCACCATTCACTGCGCGATAATTGTTAACGTTCACGCTATTGTTACCGTTACAACTAAACCGATGTATTTGTCCTGAACTCTGCTGATTGTTCATGTTCAGAGTGACAACATTCTGGCTGTCCATTTGGCAATTCGAGTTAACTTGAAATCCTCCAAATCCCGTATTTGAACCAAAATAGTAACGACCGCTTTTCTCGTTTCCACCAGGCCCCTCAGCTTCAATGAAAGCAATGCCTTCCCACTGATCGAGTAACTCTCCCGATTTCGCATCAACAAGCGTAATTGGTCTTGAAGGCCCCATTCCTTTGGTTTGTAAGAAATCAATCTTGTAGATGAGGCGTGCTTGTTCCTGTTGATCAAGCCAGATAACAAGCTCGGTATTAGGGTCACGAATGGTCGCTGCTGCAATACCTTTGTGCTTTGATTTCGCAATTTCAACGGCTTGTTTAGCGTTAATCAGCGGTAGTGTTGAACCAATATCAGACTCGATGCCTGTTAAGACTTGGCCATCAACGGCTGTTGCAATACCTTGCCTAGAAAGATCCACGACCACAGATTGTCCGTAAACAGGTACTCCATAATGGAATTGCTTCTTACGTAACAACGTTGTTGTATCTATGTTGACTTGGGTTATATCTTGATAAGAAAGCGGCTCACTTACGGCTGTAAACCCTTGTTTTGTATTATTAAGTACTTTAGACAAGTCAACTTTTGAATAGTCGACAACGTTGGCAGCTTGAGACGTGAAAGCTATCGGAAATAGCATTAGTAAATGTGTACTACGCATACATCACCTTTATAATTATGTTTTAAAAATTCATCAACTCGATGAGCGCACATCTTAACGATAGATATTACACATAATAAAATTAACTTAGTTGCATATGCGATGTTAATTCAAAACATAATTAATGAAAGGTAGCTAATTGAGACATACAGTCAGAAAAATAAATGAAATCTGATGGTTAGTTAAATTTACTACTGGATAGTTTCGATAGATAGCATGCTTTTAGATCACCTCCTTTCTCATCAAACGAGAACCCAAAGACGCTAAATCGTCCGAGCATGACTTTGGGTTCAAAATAGTTCTCAAACTTACAAAATATTCAAACCAAAGGCGTCTTTAACATCGAGCAATACCTTTTGCGTTCTTTCTCTAGAGACTTGGCTACCATTTCGCAAAATATCGATGAGCTGCGCTTTGTCATCCAGTAACTCAGCTCTTCTTTCACGAATAGGACGAAGCATCTCTTGTAAGCACTCTTCCAATACTTTCTTAGTTTGTCCATCGCCTAGCCCACCTCTTTGGTAATGCTCTTTTAGTTGACTGACATAGTTAGCGTCTGTGTGAAAAGCATCAAGATAAGTGAACACGATGTTGCCTTCTACTTTGCCTGGGTCTTCAATTCGCAGATGGTTTGGATCGGTATACATGGATTTAACGGCAGCTCTGATCTCTTTCTCTGTTGCACCCAAATTAATGGCGTTGCCCATCGATTTAGACATCTTACTTTTACCATCGGTACTAGGGAGGCGAGATGCATTGCTGAGAAGCGGTCTGCATTCATTCAAGATTGGTTTGCCAGCGAGCGAATTCACTTTCCTTACTATCTCATTGGTTTGTTCTAACATCGACAATTGATCATCGCCAACAGGCACTAAAGTCGCGTTAAAAGCAGTGATGTCTGCCGCCTGTGAGATTGGATAAGTGAGGAAGCCTGCTGGAATTGAACGTCCAAACTCTTTGTTCTGAATTTCGCTTTTGACTGTTGGATTCCGTTCTAAGCGAGCGATAGAAACAAGATTGCTGTAGAACATGGTGAGCTCAGCTAACACCGGCAGCTGTGATTGCAGACAAATCGTGGTCTTGGTCGGGTCGATACCCACCGCAAGATAGTCAGCGACTACATTGAGAATGTTGGAAGAAACCTTCGAAGGATTATGGGCGTTGTCGGTAAGCCCTTGCATGTCAGCGACCAATATCGTTTGGTCGTGAATATGCTGCAAAGAGACTCTTTGTTTAAGTGAACCGACGTAATGACCCAAGTGCAAAGGCCCAGTAGCTCTATCGCCAGTCAGAATGATTTCAGGCTTGTTGGTATTGTTCTTACTGCCAATATTATTGCTGTCGGTATGGCTGTTTGAGTTGGTATTCATGGTGTATCTCCAAGTTAAAAAGGCTACTGGAGATAAAAAGAGGCGACATTTTTGATGACATTCTTAGCTACCGTCCAGCAGCTAAAGAATGTAAGTATTCCGTGCTGCTCTATTGAGAGCACCACCAAAAGAAAATTGAAGTTGAAGCAGAATTAAATTTCATGGCTAAAACCTATCAACAATACAGACGAGCGACAACTGTTATTTACGCACACCAAGAAAATAGGTTTAAGATTAACAGTTTATAGGCTTAATCTTTACTGGAACACAGTTCAGTGATTCGGTCACACATGGCTTGGTTGACTGTGAAGTGGGTGTTGAGAAACACTAGTTGGGCAAGTGCCGATTCAGCCGTGCGCTCGTAACCTTGGGTAAAGGTTGGTAGCAATTGAGCAAACTTAGGAAAGCGTGCTTCTAGTCTTCTATCCGACATAAACTCATCGACAAATTCAGGCTCAGAATGTTCAGTTTGATCCACAAGATCGATCAAACGATCAAGTGCGTAAGATTGAACGAACCGACTGCCCGACAGCTTTTCGCCTCGATTATAACGAGACATGCCGACATAAAGATTGGTTAGAGCCTCACCAATGATCCACTCTTCGGAGTTAGTATCTGCCTCCCCTTTTACTGGTGGGATACAGCACCGAGTATCAAATTCAGGTTGCTGCCAAACAATGCGCCCTTCAGCAAATGGAATATGCGCTAACTGTTGGGATTCAAACACCGCAAACTCGCAAAAGATTCCGTCAGCATATAAGACTTTATAGCCATCGACGGTGTTTCTCACCGCGTAGTCGATTGGGTGAATATCAGATAGCCAATGCAAGCTGTCTAAGAAATACTGCTTATGCCCCGTTTGTACTATCGCGAAAAAATCGACATCTGAATACTGATCAAGTCGTTCTGTTTCAATACCTACCGAGCCCAATCCCAGTAAAGCATGAGCCTTACCCGATGCTTCCAAAGACTCCCCAATCGCATCTAAACGCTGGAGTAATTTTTCTGGTGTGTTTATGTGTCTTGTCTGCATCACTTTATCCGTCTGCATTGCTAAATCCCTATCAAGTTGAATGCCACTCAACCTAACTGATAGTTAGAACATCTAAGAAGCCTAATTTATAAAATATGTGTTTCGGGTAACGATCTGCGCAAGTTATTGTTCGAATAATGACTGGATTTATGAGTTAAAAAGAGTGCGTTCAACCGATAAACAACACTCTTCTATCATGGCTTATCTTTTAACCGCTGATATTTATAACAGCTTATACTTATAAACACCTAGTTTACAAACAGCTAGCTTATAAACGCTTTAGGGCTAAACCGATGACTTAGCTAAGTAAGCAGCCATTTCTTCTTTCGGCACCATGCCTCCGCCAGTCGCCCACACAAGATGCGTTGCATTCGCTAGCGTCGACTCATCAATCTGTAGGCGAGCAAGGTATTCGCTATTTCGCTCAACATAAACCGCACCTGGCATACCCGCTAACGCTGAAGGTTCAAGTTGAATACCCTCTGCTTGGTTCAGTTCGCCTAGCAATTGATACATGCGTTCATCGGTTAATGTGTAATAACCATCAAGCAAGCGCTCCATCGCGCGACCCACGAAACCTGAAGCCCGACCTACCGCCAAACCGTCTGCGGCGGTGAGGTTATCGATACCCAGATCTTGCACCGCAATCTCATCATGCAAACCGGTATGAACACCGAGCAACATACAAGGCGAATGGGTTGGCTCAGCAAAAATACAGTGCACGTGATCACCAAAAGCCATTTTCAAGCCAAATGCAACACCACCGGGGCCGCCACCCACACCACAAGGCAAGTAAACAAACAATGGATGTTCTTTATCCACTGAAATGTGTTGTTGTTCAAATTGCTGTTTGAGCCTTTGCCCTGCCACCGAGTAGCCAAGGAACAGGGTTTGCGAGTTTTCATCATCTATAAAGAAGCAGCGCGGGTCTTGTTCTGCCTCTTTCCGTCCTTGTTCTACTGCAACGCCATAATCTTGTTGATACTCGACCACGTTAACACCGTGCTCTCGCAGTTTACTTTTCTTCCAAGCTCTCGCGTCTGCTGACATATGAACAGACACGGTAAAACCTAGCTTGGCACTCATAATACCGATCGACATTCCTAGGTTACCCGTGGAGCCTACTGCAATGCTGTATTGTTGGAAGAAGTCACAAAATTCAGGTTCGAGCAACTTACTGTAGTCATCGCTCTCACACAGTAACCCCGCTTCAATCGCAAGCTTCTCGGCATGCGTTAGTACTTCATAGATACCACCGCGCGCTTTGATTGAACCTGAAATCGGTAAATGGCTGTCTTTCTTCATCATCAAGCGCCCTTTTATTGGCTGCTGATAATGAGCTTCTAATGCTAACTTCATTGCAGGGATATCGATAAGCTCAGATTCGATGATGCCATTCGTCACATGAGTTTCAGGGAATGCCTTCACCAGATAAGGGGCAAACCTTTGTAACCTCAAACTCGCATCATAAATATCTTGTTCGCCTAATCCCACATAAGGCAAACCGTGCTCCAGAGTCGTCACATTTGGGTTAAACCAAACCACTTCTTCCAATGCAATCAATTGTTGAAGTAATGGGAAATCTGAGATGAGTTTATGGATATTCAATACAGTCATGGATTACCTTCTTTGGTAAAGCGCGCGCGACGCTGGTTCAGTCATTAGTAAACCTATTTAAACGGTATTTGTGTAATCATTCAATGATCTGTAGGCTAGCCTGTCTTCTCATAAGCAAACAGTAGAACAACCTATGAGCGCCTCTCTTCGTAATAGCATTTTCGTCATGTTAGGGATTCTATTCCTAGCACTTAACCTTCGTGGGCCTTTTACGAGCTTGGCTCCTGTGCTTTCTCAGGTTATGGAAGGCCTCAACCTTACGTCGTCGGCTGCTGGCTTCTTAACAGCTTTGCCACTGTTAACTTTTGCCTTATTTTCACCATTAGTCACCAAGATATCTCAACGAATTGGTCTAGAACCTAGCCTGCTCTTAGGCTTAGTTTTGATCACTTCGGGTATTACACTGCGCTCTTTTGGAGCAATTCCGACGTTATACATCGGCACAGTAATGATTGGACTTGGTATCGCGATTGGTAACGTGTTGTTACCCGTTGTAGTGAAAATTAGCTTCCCTACTCGTATTGCGACAGTCACTTCTTTGTACATTTTTACGATGGGCATCGGTTCGACGTTAGGCTCAAGTTTGATGGTGCCGTTTTCAAATCTAACCTTATTTACGATCACGGGTTGGCAATTAGCACTGTTAATGAACCTAATATTCCCAATATTAGCTTTGGTGATCTGGTTGCCTAAAATCAGAAAGCGTTCTTCTTCAGCAACCAATAACAAGCATCAAGAAAAGCCTATTCCGATGAAGAAAATGATCAAGAGTGGCGTTGCATGGCAAGTGACACTAGCCCTTGGGCTTAACTCATTTACCTTCTACTCTTTGGCAGGCTGGCTTCCACAGATCTTGAACGACCTTGGCTACAGCGAAATCGATGCGGGTTACATCTACGGATTTCTACAATTTTCGACTATGGTTCCGGGATTGCTGTTACTGCCGTTCTTAGGTAAAAGCGATAACCAACAATGGCTTATCACTCTGTGTGCATCGAGTGTATTTGTCGGACTGATTGGCCTGTTGTATTTACCTGAGTTTGCGATTTTTTGGGTGGGACTGTTTGGATTAGCCAACTGCTCTACGTTTATTATCGCGCTCTCTTTTGTCGGCTTACGTACAGCGAATAGCAGCCAAGCCGCATCGCTGTCGGGTATGGCTCAAGGAATTGGTTATGCTTTAGCAGCAACAGGCCCAACGCTGGTGGGTAAGCTTCATGCTCAAACCGATTCTTGGAGCGTTCCCATTCTGCTGATCGCATCTGTTGCATTTGCGTGCACGATTTTCGCGGCATTGGCAGCACGAGACAAAAAAGTGAGCGTTTAGGACAAACAGAATGGTTATGGCGTCGCGACTTTATTGCTCGCGACTCTATTTGCTCGCGACTGTATTGCTGACGACGGTTTTGATGTATTCACTTGGCGACAAACCAAACTTCCCTTTAAAGCGCTGACTAAAACGCCCTTCCGATTGGTAACCGCAAGACTGAGCCAACATCGCCACATTCTGCTGCCCGTTTTGCATCAGATAAAGCGCATGACTCAACCGAACTTCAGCCAAAACCTCTCGATATTGCATGCCTTCAAGTTTCAATTTTCGGATAAGCGTGGCGCGGCTCATCGCAAAGCGCTCTGCTACCGACTCTAACGGATGTTTCTCGTCCGGTGAATGAGAAAGATAATGGCTGAGCTTTTGGCTAAACGAGACGTTGGCACTGGCAAACAATCGATGCAGTACCCCTTTTTCGGCTAATTGCTGATATAAGCCCTGCAACCAAAACTGCTGGGTCTCTTTACTCATGCTTTGTCTATCAAAGGAAAACAGAGCATTGAGTGAATCTCGTAAGCTACGATCCGCTTGTACTTTAGGCAGCCCCAGATCATTCGAGCGTTCCTCACTTAAATCAAGCATCGCCTGAGAAGGTTGGAATTGAAAGCTGAATACACGCGAAAGGAAACGTCCTTTGTGGGGCATGTTCTCAAAACTCAATGACGATGATGCCTCACACAACAGCAGCTCTGAATGTGAGAGTTCTGCCGTTGAATCTTTCCAAAACAGGCGCTTACTGCCTGTAATGATCTGAATGATACTAGGGGATAGAATCCTCACATTACGCAGTTTTTGTAACTGCTCTGCACGAAAGATCGTCACTTGATATTGATGATTCATCTCATCCCCCTTGTTTACTTATTATCAACGTGTATAAGCCATTAACGTGTGTAAGTTGTAGTCAGTTTCGCTTTATCTAAAGCCATGCTGTTCAACGTGAATCCAACCACAGCCGACGGCGTGTTTTCGTCTAGGTTGAGCTTATCCGTTTGCAATGCCCAAACCGTGAATTGATAACGGTGCATGCCATCTTTTTCAGGAGGACAAGCGCCACCGAAACCTACCGTTCCATAATCGATGCGGCCCTCTTTGCCACCCACTTTAGAGATGTCGACACCACGAGGTAGCGCGCTCACTGTTGCTGGAATATCAAACGCGACCCAGTGCCAGAAACCACTTTCAGTTGGTGCATCTGGATCATACGCCGTGATTGCAAAGCTTTTGGTTCCTGCTGGAGCATCTTTCCACATCAACTGCGGTGACAAGTTCTCGCCGTCACAACCCCAACTTGAATATTCAAACATCTTCGCCATCGGGTGACCTTCTTGAATATCATTACTCGTTAATTCGAATGCCTGAGCCGAGCCAGCTGTTAAGATACTAAGTGCCAATACTGATTTAATGAGTGTTTTCATGGTGGTTCCTCTGATTAGGTATGAGCCCAGTATAGTCCCCTCCACCCACCCAGAAATAACAATAAGTACACAATTACCTAGTTTAATCCATCAAAATGATACTTACTGTATTTTTAATTTATTATTTTAAAACATGACCCACTCGACAATTTGTTGTTAAAGGAACACTTGTTGACATTCAGGTTACAAATCACGTCCAAAACTCTTTAGACTCGCCCCACGACTTTTAACGAGAATGATTGGATGCGCAGGTTTACCTTAGCCCTTGGCTTGATCTTTTGGCTCCCAACTCTAGCCAATGCCCAAAATTTGCAAGACAAGTGGCAAACCCTGTATCAACTGAGCTGGCAATCATCCCCAATCCTAGTATCTCAACAAGAGTTGGCTCAGTATCCGAAAGTTCTGCTTCATGAACGTAGCCGCTATCCTGATTTCAACCAATTCAGTTGGGACGACATCGCAGCGTTAGCGTCAATACAAGATCACTGCCGAGCGATTGAAAGCAATAACCCTTCATTAGATGATGCCATCGAGTTTGAGCTCGCTTTGTGTCAGCAACAAGCATTGGATTCCATTTGGTTTGCAGCACACTCCAAACGACACCCTGCAGGTGGCAGTTTTGCTGATCGTTATTTAGCCGCTTACCCAGATGTGACCGAGCAGATACGCCCATTTTTGAGTCTTACCAACCCTCAGCACCCTTTATATAACAAGCTAGAAAACCTAAGTGCACAAGGCAGAGAAGCACTGCTCAGTGGATACCGTGCTTGGCAACAGGACGATGTGCTTTGGTTAAGTGGCGAACAAGGCTGGAAAGCCATTCCCTTAAATGTTTGGCAACCTATTGTAGAGCGGCAAGAGGTATCTTTGACGGGTAAAACCTGTACTTTTCGTTACAGCAACGTGTGCTTAAGCGAGCCTAGCAATGACAATCTGGTCATGAAAACGTTGATCTTTACATTGCTGTTAACGTTGCTTTCCGGACTCGGTAGAGTCTTATACCTAAGAACAAAGCAACGAAAAGAGAGGCAGTTCGTTTTACAGCTTCTTACTCATGAACTGCGCACGCCAATTACTAGCCTAGGCTTAACCGTCGAAATGTTTAGAAATCGCTACGATGACTTTTCTGATGAAACTCAAAATGCGGTTTGGCGTTTAATATCCGACTATCAACGGCTCTCTCAGCTCACTGAAAACAGCAAAGTGTATCTAAGTGCGGATCAGTCGGAGCCTTTATTAAAGCAGAACGCATCCTTAGAAGAGTGGCTCGATCATGTATGTGAAAAGCACAATATCGAGTATCAATGTGATTCAAGTGATGCTGAACTTAACCTACCGTATTACTGGCTAACCATCTGCTTAGATAACTTGATTAAGAACGCTAAACAGCATGGTATAGGTGAGGTTTTGGTCAAGGTAGAACTCGCTGATAAGCTCAGGATTGAGGTGCAAGACGAAGGTCACTTCCCTTCTTTTCTGCAACGGTTTGTATCTCGAGCAACACCGAATATCAATCACAGACAAGACAACATGGGCATTGGCCTGACTATTGTCGAACACTTGATGAAACAAGCGAATGGCCGTCTCATTATTCTTCGTAACCCAACCCGATGTATTTTGGAAATAGCTTATGAACACCCTACTGCTGATTGAAGACGACCATCTACTTGGACAAGGCCTCGTCAGCTTCTTTGAGTCCAATGGTTACCCATGCCTTTGGGCGAAGGATTCAGAGAGTGCCAGTAAGCAATGGTTCCGCGCCGATCTAGTGATACTGGATCGACAACTCGAAGACGGTGACAGCTTGCGACACCTGCCGAATTGGCTACTCCTCAAAGCGCTTCCTGTGATTGTGTTAACGGCTAAAGTGGAAGTCCAGCAACGCGTAGAAGGCTTAATGGCAGGTGCCAAAGATTACGTCACTAAACCTTTCTCGAACGAGGAGTTGCTTGCTCGAGTCATTACCCATCTTCGTCCGTTAGGTGTTAGCCACCTAAATTACGCCAACATCCAAATCAACTTGTCGGAACGAATCGCTTATTTGGATGAAAGCCCGATCACGTTAAAACCTAAAGAGTTCCAGTTATTGGTCTTGTTTGTTCAGAACCAAAGTCGTGTGTTTCATCGTGATGAGTTACTCAATAAGATTTGGGGGTATCAAGCCTTTCCAAGTACCCGAACCGTGGATAATCACATACTGCGCTTGCGCCAGAAGCTGCCAACCCTAAAGATCGAAACACATCGCGGCGTTGGTTACCGCTTAGCTGGGGAATCATAATGAGAGTCACTTCGTTAATCGCATTGATCTGCGCTTTGCCGTTTGCGTGTCACGCCGCTTGGTTTACCAACACGCCATTACAGCATACGTATCAATCTCTGCTTGATGAACAACCTCAAGTCGCGTGGCAAGAGCTTCAAATCGCACTCAATCAACAAACACTTGATAGTGAGCTTTGGTTGCCAGTTAAACAAGAGATACTGAGCCAAACTCAATGCGGAACTTCACTAAGACAAGACACTGAGACGAAACATCACATTCAAGTTAGCTTCATTCGACGCTACGGCCTGTCATCGCAAGGTTATCAAATCAAAGTCGCTGCAGAACAACTCAGTGAAGACATAAAAATCCAAACACAACCTATCTCTCTGGTTTCCCCAAGAGGTAAAATCCTTCTCGATGGACAACTCGCTTCTAACAATGAGTATCAAGAGATTGAGACCAGTGAAATGTTTAACAAACCCGAATCTGGTGTTTATCAACTAAGGATAGGTTCAAACCACTATCCTATTGTTGTCGCTTTAGACAACAGCAAGCGATGGTTAACACTCGAAAGTAAACTCAGCGAACCACATATCGTGATCACGCCACCGAAGGTGATCGACAACTGCCCTAACGCCAATGTGAGTTGGCAATGGTTCGATGAGAACTACAACCTGTTAGGCTACAAAGTGCCAATCAAGACAGCTCAAGCACCCGTTCCCACAGAAAGCCCACTAGGGACTAATGCCAGACACTTGAGTGCTTCGGTTGAAATGTTTGAATACCAAGGTGCGATTGAAGTCCAATATGTGCAGCGTGTCGCGGTCCCTTTCTAATGGAATGCTTTCATAAGAAGATTAGAAACTAGGTAATTCAGAAAATAGAGACATATAGGTGACAAAGCACTAGCGCTACTTGGGTGTAATAACCGTACTTACCCTTTACGGAATCTTGACATGCTCAGTGTACGTCACCCACTCAATCTTTCTACTTGTGCCATTGTAGCTTTAACAACAGCTTGTCTGTTTTCATCCAATGCACAAGCGAGCCAAATAACGCTAACCAGTAATAGCAGCGTCAGTGCTAACACCACTACCAACAATACAGTCTCTATTTCATCGAATACTTTAGAGATAGATTGGAACGGCTTAAGCGTTAACAGCGGCGCTCTCACCGTTGATAGCCAACCACAGAAAGTGACCAATCTAGTCATTGGTCTTTCCGATAAAACTAACTCAGCAAAGACCGCAACTTGGATCTTAGTACCTAGTGGGATAAACATTGAGGCAGAACTAAATCAAGATCAACTCACTTTTCAGTTCAGCTTCCCTTCAAATATACAGGTGAAACGTAACCAGCCCGTAGAGTTGGCGTGGTTTGATCTTGCAGAACAACAAACTCAGACACTATTTCTTCCTTTTAGCGAAGGCATGCGTGTACCTACAAATAACAAGCTTTGGGGTAGTTATCTAGTCGACAACCATTCTGGAAGCAACACCACTCAAGACCTAAAGATGCCTTTTTGGACAGCACAACAGAACGACCACTTCATTAGCTATCAGATGATTAATGCAACCAACAATCAACTGCTCTTTTCAGATGCATCCTCTAATGCTTCCTCAAATACAAAGACCAAAATTGATATGAAGGCATCACACCAATTTACGATGCTCAATCAATCGCAACCATTTATTGTTCGTATCACCGTTGGAGACTCGTGGTTAGATGGTGCCAAACAATACCGCGATTGGCGCATCAATAATGACCAGTCCGAAACACTTGTAGCAAAGCAAAAGCGCAATCCAGATGTGAGTAAGTTGATCGGCGCGAGCCACGTTTATTTGTTTGGTAAAGATCCATTAAGCGTCCAAGATGTGAGCGACTGGTGGGGATTGAAAACATGGTATCTAGAGAGGTCTAAACTCGGATTTTCTGGGGAAGCGAAAAGAGAGCTTTCATCACTCTCCAAGGGCAAAGATTGGTTCAGTCAGTACCACAAACAACTATTGTTAGACTCTATTAGCCAGTCATTGCAGGTGTTATTTCCAGTCGGTACTGCGACACTCGAAAACAACACGATCAAAGCGCAATACAAAGCAGCACAGGATAAGAAGAACTGGTTGCTAGAGCACGCTTCCCCTTACATAAACTCGTCAGAGACATGGGGGCAAGC
The DNA here is from genome assembly GCF_021728015.1 of Vibrio sp. G-C-1. Taxonomy (NCBI): domain Bacteria; kingdom Pseudomonadati; phylum Pseudomonadota; class Gammaproteobacteria; order Vibrionales; family Vibrionaceae; genus Vibrio; species Vibrio sp. G-C-1. The sequence goes on from NZ_JAKKCR010000008.1 coordinate 143,812, forward strand.
ATTGTCTTCAGACATGGTCGCTAATCTAAATAAGGCAGGTTTAAACAAACTGTGGCTAGGATTCGATAATTGGATGCCAGCATTCTATCAACCTAACGCCGTGGCTATGGCAAAACAGTCCGGATATCTGGTCGGTACTTACGATTCCTACAACACAGCCATTCCTGCGAAGCTGAACGACAACTGGCTAACCGCTCAATTACCAGAGCCAATGCGTCAAAGTTGTGCTATTGAACTAGCGGATGGCAGCCTAAAAAAAGGGTTTCGAGGTAACGGATTCTACCTCAATCCGAATTGCCATTTAGATTACGTAAAGCAGCGCGCTCAAGACATTATGAAATTCGGCAACTTCAACAGCTTGTTCTTAGATGTTGATGCAACCGCCATGGCTCGTGAGGATTACAGCGGCTCTATAGACAGTCATAGCAAGAGTCATAGCAAGAGTCATAGCAACAGCAATGGCGATACAAACGAATCGGATATGCTTTCTGCCTTCAACAACCGAATGCAGTGGCTAAGCGAGCAACCATCGTTAGTATTAGGCTCTGAAGACGGCAACAGCCTTACAACAAAAGGCATCGCGTTTGCGCACGGCTTAGAAACGGTTGGTTTTGGCTGGACAGATAAAGACATGAAAGAGAATCGCCGATCTCCCTATTACTTAGGTCGTTGGTACCCAGACCACAAGCCTGACTTCTTCTTTAAACCCGCCGACGTTAAAGAGCCCTACAAGTCGCTACTGTTTTCGCCACAATATCGAATTCCGTTATACCAAGCCGTTTTCCATGATGAAGTAATCAATACGCACCATTGGCACTCAGACAGCCTTAAGTTCACTAATGTACAAGCAGAACGTGACTTAACCACCATGCTGTACAACACACCACCGATGGTTCACTTGACCAGAGATGAAGCTTTATCAAGTTCAAGTCCAAGGATCAAAGCACTCAAACACTATCAAGATGGCTTTGAACCGATGCACGAACAGTTATGGGATAAACAGTTGGTCGATTTCGACTGGTTAGACAAAAGCGGCGAAGTTCAACAAACCGAGTTCAGTGACGGGAGTAAGATCATTGCCAACTTCTCCAACAAGGCCTTTCGTCACAACGGTATCGATATTGCTGCCCTATCGGTCAAAGCTATATTAGTGAATGGACAAGTCGTCGACTGGCAGCCCAATCATAGTTAGCTTCAATACGGTTTAGACAAAAACGAATAATAGGAAGCTTAAGCACTTATTTAACCGCTAATGTTCAGCCCGTTACTTGTGCTTCCTATTTTGAAAGGCAGTCAGTAGATAGTCGATAAAGACCTTTTTACGTTTCGGCATCAACTGCCTGTCTGCATACACTAGGCTTACTGAAACTTCTGGCATCTCATATTCAGGTAACAAACGAATCAGCTTACCTGTCTTGAAGTGTTCCCGACAAATGAATTCAGGAAGCACCGCCAAGCCGAGCCCATCCACACACGCTGTTAGGCATGCCGTGATGGTATTCACCCGCAACTGACACGGTAGATCGATCAAAATCGACTCTCCGCCTTCTAATTGCAAATGCCACTTAGGTAGACGTGCCGCCTTGTTCACCACCTCAATCATTCTGAATGGCGGTTCAAGATCATTGGGCGAAGAGATTTCATCGAACTGCTCTAAATACTCAGGGCTGGTTACCAATACACGCTTCGATGTTGTGAGGTAGCGAGAAACCAAGCTCGAATCCACCAACTCACCAATTTGCGCGTAAAGATCGATCCCCTCTGCAATGATGTCAACTTCTCGATTCGACAGTTCTAAGTTCAAAGTCACGTTTGGGTGCTCTTTTAGGAAACTGTGGATGTATGTGGCTAATACTTGATGTCCCAATTCGACAGGCAACACAACATTCAACTGCCCTCGGATCAAATCCTGATTGGCAGAAACCTCTAACTCAGCTTGGTTCATGATCTCTTGCATCTGCATGCTCGACTGATAAAAGCGCTCACCCTCTGGCGTTAAAACTAAACTTCGTGTCGAACGAGTGATCAACCTCACACCTAGGTGCTGCTCGAGCTCGTCAAGCTTTCGGCTGACGGTCGACTTGGTCATGTTCAATGCTTCAGCTGCGTGCGTGAAACTCCCACAATCAACAACTTGTGTAAAAACAGTCACAGCATTTAAGTCCATCGTATTTCTCCCAAAGCTATATTAGTAAGATTTTTGCAACAGTGTTTCTCTTTTTTCCTATCTTATCAATCAATCGAATTCATTTACAATTCGTTACATCTAAATAAAAACAAAATGAGAAATAAAAAATGACAGAGAACAATAACGCTTCGCAATCAGTAAGCACAAAAAAACGTAAAAAAGCTCCGCTTATTGCTACTGCGATCATGCTGTCATTAGGTCTTGCTGGTGCCGGATATTGGTATGGCTATGGCCAATACTTTGAATCTACCGACAATGCCTACCTACAAGGCGACATCACGAATATAAGCCCGAAGGTGTCAGGTTATATTGTTAAGTCTTACGTGAGTGATAACCAATCGGTTAAACAAGGTGACTTGTTGGTTCAAATTGATGATCGTGATTACCAATCTGCACTTGCTCAGGCGAATGCGCATTTAAGCGTCGTTCAATCAAGCGTACACAACCTTATCGCTCAACAAACGTTACAACGTAGCCAAATAAATCAAGCCGAGAGCCGTGTTGATTCCGCACAAGCTGAATACGAGCGTGCAATCCAACAAGTAGTGCGTTCTCGTAGCTTATTAAAGCGTAACTATGCTTCGCAAGATGAAGTCGACAGCATGGTCGCACAACAAAAAGTCACCCAAGCAGAACTTGAAGAAGCAAAAGCAAACCTCGTCGCAAGTAATGATCAGCTAATCGTGATTGCGAGTGAAATCGAACAAGCAAACGCATCCGTGACTGAAGCTCAAGCACAAAGAGATCAAGCACAACTTAACCTTGATTACACCAAAGTTTACGCGCCAGCGGATGGCGTGATTGGTAAACGTAGCGTCCGTGAAGGCTTGCTGATTCAAGCTGGCGCACCACTTATGAGCTTGGTACCAAACAACCAAGTGTGGATTGAAGCCAACTTCAAAGAAACTCAATTAAGCGGCATTCACAAAGGCCAAACCGTAGAAGTCGAACTGGATGCCTTTCCGGGTCAGCCACTTGAAGGCGTGGTAGACAGTTTCTCCCCTGCAACTGGCGCCAAGTTTGCGCTCCTACCACCAGAAAACGCGACAGGTAACTTTACTAAAATCGTTCAACGTGTACCGGTGAAAATTACCATTCCAGATCAGCAAGAATTGAAAGGTAGACTGCTTCCTGGTTTGTCTGTGGTAGCGACCATCGATAAACGAGGCTAGACCATGAGTAACGCTGGTGTTGTCACCCAAACTAATGATGGTGGAGTGGTTTCTAGGCGCCATTGGATCGCCCTATTTGGCGGTTTGATTGGTGCGTTTATGGCGATCTTGGATATTCAAATCACCAACTCGTCTCTCAAAGATATTCAAGGTGCGCTGTCTGCCACCTTAGATGAAAGTTCGTGGATCTCTACGTCTTATCTAGTCGCAGAGATGATCGCTATCCCACTCAGTGGTTGGCTTTCTAAAGCGCTCGGTAAACGCCGTTATATCACATGGACGACGGCCATTTTCACCATTTCATCTTTGTTGTGTTCGTTCTCTTGGAACATGACCTCGATGATCGTATTCCGCGCAATGCAAGGCTTCAGTGGTGGTGCTTTAATCCCGCTTGCTTTCTCGTTAGTGATTCAGTTATTACCTGTTAACAAACGTGCTGTGGGTATGGCACTGTTTGGCGTAACCGCGACCTTTGCTCCATCGATCGGCCCAACATTTGGTGGTTGGCTGACGGAGAACTTTTCATGGCACTATATTTTCTATATCAATATTCCGCCTGCTTTGCTTGTGATCACCATGATCCGATATGGTTTGGATGATGAAAAGCTCGACCTTGGCACACTGAAAAAAGCCGACTGGTTTGGTATCGCCACCATGGCGTTAGGGCTCGGTTGTTTGGAAGTGGTACTAGAAGAAGGTAACCGTGAAGAGTGGTTCAGTTCGAGCTTTATTATTGGCTTGAGTATCGTGTCGGCGGTGAGTTTGGTTTACTTCGTGATAAATGAACTCCAACACAAAAAGCCATTGGTTAACCTGCGGCTATTGCGGGATGGGCAGTTTGCTATGTCTTGTATCGCCTATTTGATTTTGGGGATGGCGTTGCTTGGCTCTATCTATGTGCTACCGATGTATCTCACTCAAATTCAGCAATATAACGCGATGGAAATTGGTGAAGTGCTAATGTGGATGGGTTTCCCACAACTTCTGATATTCCCAATTGTGCCCAAGCTAACACAGATCATTAAGCCTAAGTACTTGGTGACCTTTGGCTTCGCAATGTTCGGTTTCAGTTGTTACGTAAATACGCACATGACAATCGATTTTGGTGGCCAGCAGCTAATTTTGTCTATGGTTCTGCGTGCTATTGGTAGTCCGTTTATCATGGTTCCGCTGTCTTTGGTTGCCATGAAAAACATCAGTAAAATGGACACGCCAGACGCATCAACGTTAACCAACGTAATGCGCAACTTAGGTGGCGCTTTCAGCATCGCGATTATCGCTACGCTACTCGACAACAAAACCCGTGAGCATCTGGCTCACATCAAGGAGTCGTTACCTTCCGTGAGTCAACTTGGTTGGCAGACGCTTCAGCAACAACAAGCATTTTTCATTCAGTCAGGAAGTGATGCCGCAACGGCGATGCAACAAGCGCAAGCAAGCTTACTTGGTACAATGCAACGTGACGCTGCCATCATGGCTTACAACGATGTGTTCTTAATGATGACAGCGTTCTTAGCTCTAGCGGCAGTATTGATTTTTAACATGCGTGATTAGCGCTAGTTTTTTAGTTAGTAAAGCTTCCAAAAAGGCTACATTTCGGATAAAAAATCGAGTAAGAAAACAGAGAGGTAAGCTTATCGGCTTACCTCTTTTTTATTTCTAAAACACGGATAACCCCACAAAAATAAGGTAAACGTAGCATGCGTTTGAAGGCTTTCATAAATGTTATCGAATACTCTTTAATTACCAATAGTTTATTGAGTGTTTGTATGTGATGTAGGCACCTTGACAATGTGCAACCTGACACCTAAATTAAACATAACATTTGGTATTGAGGAAAATGGATTTGACCTTACCAACAGACCTGCGGGTTTTGATTGTCGACGACTCTAAGAGCGCAACAATACTTATTAAGCAGCAACTCTCGAGCTTGGGCATTTCACATGATTGCATCTTTATTGCGACCGATTATCGACAAGCCATCAAGGCGGTCGAGACGCACTCTTTTCATGTACTCCTCATCGATTACCACTTAGAGCAATCCTTCACGGGGTTTGAGCTTTTGGGGATCCTCTATCGAAACAGGCTCATCGATCATACAGTCGCCACAATTCTTGTTTCTGGGGATATGCGTCAGGAAACCGTATTGACTGCCCTTTCAGGCGAAGCACATCACTTTGTTTCTAAACCGATCAATACTCAATCTTTAGGCAAGAAGATTCAAAGTGCTGTGTCCGTTTCGAAGAAACTCACCCAACTGAATGACTTATATCCGATCACTAATCTGGAACGATTGACACAAGCGTTAGCGATCTCCCCTAATGGCAATAGCGTTCAGTTTGAAGCGACGTTGATTGAGCACTTAATTGGAGGCAAAGAATGGGATTTGCTTTCAAGCACAATCAACAACTCGAACACGAAAATGCACCCGACCAAATTAGTCGCAGAGGCATTAATTCTAGACAGCTTGGGTAAACCGAACCTAGCCATAGAAAAGCTCCACAATTACCTGATTGCTCAGCCATTGTCATTAAACGTTATTGATTGTTTAAGCTGCATTTATGAAAAACATAATATGTTACTGCCCGCACTTAAACTGGCCATAAGAGCGTTTGAAATGACGCCTAGCATCAGTCACCGTGCGATAAGAGCAATCGACTTGGCAGAAAACGTCGACAACACCCTGATGCTTATCAAGCTTGGTGAGATGTACGCGACGCATATATCGTCTGCCGACATTGATATTATTCATTCCATTAGCGCTCACTTCAGTTCACTAAAGGCGACCTACCAACGTGAGACACAATTAAAGTACAAACGTATTCTACTGGAACATGCTAATCAATTCACAGAGTTGGTAAACCTCAAACTTCCGGTAAAACAACAGCAACAAGTTCTGGCCAGCCTTGCCCTATTTCAAAGTAATATTTTACTCATTGAGAACAGCCCTCAAGTTGCTCACAAGAAAGTGATTCGAGCCTCGACACTGTTAGCAAATAACTTTTACAACCAACCCACTCACTTATTGCTTCAATTGCTGCCTCTTTTAACTCACTTTGGCGAGTACTCCCTGTACCACTTAGTTGCAGAGTGCTTAAAAGCTCGAGGGGAGACAATAAACCATCAACTCGAATCACAAGATGTAGACCCATCTACTTGTGTAAATATCGAAAATTCCGATTCCATCCAAGAACTAAAGGACTACATTCACAATTACCCATATTCAATTGCGGCGAAACTTGACTATATATATGCCGTCCATAAAGCTCATATAGAAGAAAACCTTAGACACGAATACTTGAAACAGCTCGCGCAGCTAGAGCTTCCACCAAGATGGAGCCAATGGCTCAGTGATTCATTAAGATCTGGTTTTTCTACTAAGCCGCCCAGCCCATTTTCAACATACAGCCGACAGGAGTCTATATGCTAGATTTTGATGCCCTAAATGCCTACTTAGATAATGACAAAGAAGTGATTTTCGCTGTGTTGTCTGTGTATCAAGAAGACCATGGCAATTCATTAGAAGAGATACAAGAACTGGTACAACAACAGGATTGGGGCAAGCTTCATTTTACCGTGCACACATTAAAAGGCATATTAGCCAGCTTCGGCGAAGAAACCGCCACCGTGGCCTTAGAAAGAGTCGAGCAAAACACACTTAATAAGCTTGCACCTCAAGATGATGATCTTTCTGTTATCTACAGCGAAATGAAGATCATCAACAAACAAATCGATGAGGTGCTCAGCACTTATTAGTCAATTCAATGAGCTTTTAGTAATCACTTTCAGTCTTCAGTAATAGCTTTTAGTCTTCACTAATAGTTTTTATAGTTTTACGCAGCAAACAATGTCAGCTGAATAGGTTAAAGAGCTGAGGTACTTTGGCAACATGGAACCTCGACTCTTGCCACGTTCTCCTTATTGTTCCTATCAATTATATAGCCGCCCGCTCCTATAAATTCACTCAATTTATCTACATACGCCAATGCATAATACATACTTTATAAGCTATGCATATTCATGTTTCCTATGAAAAACCGACACGCTCGATGAGATGTAAAATGGTTAAATACTTGTAGATCTTTTTGTGACGTAAGTATACGAAATTGCATTTTATTTATTGGTAAAGAAGAAACTGTTATCTACACTCTAATGAAACCAAGCGTTAATCACTTGGTGGCATAATAATAAAATGAAAAAATAAAACGTTCAGTCGGCTAAAAAAGGACAAGGAAATGAACAATGACAGTTTTGCTGCGTTTCAGGGGCTCACGGATGACACACCCATTAAAGAATCATTTTCTACCACTGCAGAACCTTATGCTCACTATCTAAAGGATATTGTGGGGATTGATCTGCTGTCGCGTGAAGATGAGGTGTATTACGCAAAATTGAATCGCGCTGGTGACAAGCAAGCACGTGACATCATGATCGAATCAAACCTGCGACTTGTTGTAAAAATCGCAAAGAGTTACCTAAAACGTAAAGGCAACAACTTCACGCTGCTCGACCTGATCGAGGAAGGCAACATCGGCTTAATCAAAGCAATCGATAAATACGACCCCGAACCCGGTTATCGCTTTTCGACTTACGCCGTATGGTGGATTCGAGAGAATATTGAAGCGGCATTGATGAACAAAGGTCGTACTGTCCGATTGCCCGCCCACGTATGCAAAGAAATAAACAGCCTCGCGTCTAAGAAGCTCGATGTAAGTAAAAAAATGAGTAAAGAGATTTCTATTTCAGAGTTGTCAGACAGCTCTGGCGTTAAGGCAAAACGTGTCGACCAGCTCGTGGCGCTTAGCGGGTTTATTGACGTGACAACAACGGTTGGTATCAGCCACGCACCGATAGTACTTGAACAGTGTGAAAGTGAGTATATCCCTGACCCGCAAAAAGATTGTGAAGATCAGTCTTTTACCCAAGCTCTAGAGCAAATCATAAACACACTGCCACCCAAATTACAGAAGGTTCTCATTCACCGTTTTGGTTTCTTTGATAACAAGGTGAAAACACTGTCTGAGGTGGGACAAATGCAAGATGTGAATGTTTCTAATGAGCGTGTTAGACAAATGCAGAAAGAAGCAGTCGAGAGAATTCAAAAACGACTCAAATTTGATGGTTGGGTGTAAGTCTCAACCCTACTGACAAGTAATAACGACAGGAAAGAACAATAACGTTAGACAAAAGCATCGTTAATCGAGAGCAACAACGTTAATTAAAGAAAGGACCTTAAGGGTGAGCCTCAAAGCTTGCCCTTTTTGTTTGCCTGTTTTGTTTACCTAATTCGGTAGAAAAACAAAAAGATCGTAAGCACACGAACCGTAAGTCGCTAATGGCTAATGGCTAATGAGAAGTGCCACAGCATTCACTTACCTTAAAGAAGTGACTCGCTCACTGCGTAAAATGAGATAATTGATGTAAGTGGTTTCAAGGCAATCTTGTTCCCACACAGATAAAATCCGTTTGGCCGCAAAATAATAATCTTTGTTTCTCAACAGCATCCCAACGGTGCCGCTGAGCTTTTCAAATCGAACGTGATCGCTCGCAGAGATGTAGTCATCTTCACTTTCAATAATGGGTGCTAAACCATCAGCAAACCAATTATTCAATATTTCTCGCATCTCTAATTCGGACTCAGGCACATCCACACTCGACAACTCACGATGTTGAGGTGGTGGCACGATGTACTTCGACGCTTGCGGTGAACTGACATAACGATACATGTCGTCCCTCCTTTCTAACTAACTCTTCTAATAATTAAGGACATTTTTATCTGTTCTCAAGTTTATTTAGCGAAACAAAACAAATAAAAAAGCCATGCATCAATGACTCTACATGGCTTTAATGAGGGCAACTTTACGCTGCCCGATCTACTTGTTGGTTTAGACTAAATGTCGGTTCAGACTAAAACTAAGCCCTCTCGATTAAATCGAGCTTTGGTCGAAGTCGTTGTCTTGATCGGTTCCAGTTTGAGAATCTGAATCGAAGCTTCCAGAGTCGTCCGTGAAGTCAACACCTTGATCTTGACCACCTGAACTTGTCCAGTCGCTGCCACCAGATTCCATACCTGCCATGTCTGGTTGCTGCTCTTGAGTAGAACCTTGCATGGTGTATTGATCATCGACCTCAACCTCAACAGAACCGCTAGCACCGTCTATTGAACTACCCAATTCGTCGTAACCTTGGAATTGGATCTCGCTAGTACCTTCGTAACCTTCTGGTAGTTCGACAGATACAGGCTGCTCTAGGTTGCCACTGATTGTGAAGCTACCATCACCGTTATCCAGTGCGTTGCTCACAGTAGCGCCCTCAGGTAAGCCAGACATATCAGCGTAATCAACCGATTCGTTACCACTTACCTCATCTGGAATCGAGATAGAGATGGTATCACCCGGTGCCGCGGTTACATCTGCTGTACTGTCTTCAGTTTCAGCATCTTGAGCTTGGTCATCAGCTTGTTGAGCCACTTCCACTTGTTGCTCTTCTGTTGCTTGAGCAGCTTGGACTTGTGGTTCATCACTTTGTACTGAATCATCTTCAACTTGGATGCTTAAGCTATGACTTGATACTTCACCGCCGTCGTTAACTTCAACATTCATCGCTAAGTTGCCATCGAAGTCTTCGTTCGGCCAGTAAGTCCACTCACCTTCACCTGATTCGGCAAAGAAGCCAGCATCGTTCGCGTCTGCAACATCAACAACTTGTGCAGAATCACTCACGCCCAACTCATCCACCAGCTGTGCATCCGTGATAGTTAGTGAACCATCATCAGCTAAGGCATAACCTTCACTCGCCGCTGCTTCATCTCCGCCTTGGATATCCACATTGAAGAAGCTTTCGATGCGATTTTCGCCATCGGTCGCTATAAATCCAACTTGAACATCACCGGTGTAGTCTTCAGCAGGTGTGAATTGATAGTTACCTTGGTTATCGCTCTCAATTACGCCCTGACCTTCCATCAAGCTTACTGACTCAATGCTCATGCTATCGCCTTCTGCATCGCTCAGGTTCGCTAACATGTCTTCATCAGTGAACGACAAGGTTGCATCCGCTGCGATTTCCGTCGTTGTGATGCTGTTAACTTCTGGTGCTGCATTCTCTTGTGAGTCGCCTTCTTTCACGACTACGCCAGTTTGCTCATCATGAAGCACGCCATCTTTATCAACTACGTACGCAATGTCTGCTTCGCCCGTGAAGCCTGGTGCTGGTGTGAACGTCCAAGTGCCATCGCCATTATCGACAATCTCACCTTGGCTGCGGTCAGCAAGATGAACCAGTTTCACTTCATCATCACTGTCTGCATCCACATTCTCAGCCAATCCGATTAGGTCGTCCGCCGTTAGGATGATGGAATCACCCGCTACAGTTTCGAAATCACCTGAATCGATACCATCATCAAACGCTTCCGGCTCATCTCCGTAATCAACGGTTGTTGCACTTACGGTTACGAAGAACTCACCATGGAAGTCTTCAGGAGGCGTCATTTGAATGTTTGAGATATCCCAATCGAACAGGTCGATGTATTGACCCGGCTCGGTGATCATCACGGTATTCACACCATCTGTTACCTCGAATCCAACAGGGAAACCTGTCATCACTAGATTACTTAGTGTTTCTGAATCATCGACTAGGCCAACATTCAGTCCTAAGTGACCGGTTTCATCCTCACCGAAAACCAATGGACCGTCATGGTCAGTTGAAATAACCGCGCCATCTGCGACAGGACGTACGAACACAGGAACATCGAGAACGGTTTCAAACTCACCGTCACTCACGACAACTTGTAGGTCAGAAACACCCGCAAAGTCGCCTGTTGGTGTGAATGTCCACGTACCATCACCGTTGTCTGTTACTTCTCCGCCATCTTCACCGTCTGCGGTGATAATGCGAGAAACAACAAGGTCAGCGGTATCAATATCACCGAACAAGTTCATCAAGTCGCCAGCATCGAAGGTGAACGCGCCATCTTCGTCTGTGGTCATCATTGCGTTGCCGACATTGAATGGTGCGTCGTTAACCGGAATGACATCCACATTCAGCGACCCATCAACCACTTCTTCACCGTCAGTAGCTTGATAACCCAGTTCCACTAAGCCATTAAAGTCTTGAGTAGTCACTAAGTGATACATGCCGTCTGGTTGCTGAGTTAAGGTCGCGTTCGCTGGAGCTCGAACTGTGATGCTCTCAATGCTGATCTCGTCGCCATCAAGGTCTGTCACTTGATCCGCGATGTAAGCTGGGTCAATCACCATGACCACATCTTCTTCGCCTTGCATCTCAATCATTGGCGCTTCAGGTGCATCATTCACTGGCGTAACATCGATGTTGCCGTCGACTGAAATTGTCTCTTGGCCATCGCTAACGTTAAACGTCATTGGCACATCGCCATTGAAGTTTTCGTTTGGCGTAAATGACCAAGTACCATCTTCGTTGTCTAGCAACTCACCCAAGCTAGAGTCGATTTGTAGACCCGAAGCTGACAGCTCATCTGCGGTGTTATCGATGTCGGTAGCTTGAGCTAACAACATGTCTTGTGTGATAAGGATGGTGCTGTCTTCGGCTGTGGTTAGTTTCACATCCTCAGACTCTGGTCCATCGTTCACAGCCAGAACTTCGATACCTGCCGTTGTTGTTGCAGTTGCACCGTCATCATCGGTCACGACCACATCTAGGCTGATATCACCGTTAAAGTTCTCACTCGGCGTGAAGGTCACAGAACCATCATCGTTTTGAACCAATGCGCCGTCAGAGCCAGTGTAGGTCACGCTTTCAAGCGACACTTCACCATCAACGTCTGAGCTGTTCGCAATCAACTGCTCAGGGCTAATAGTAATCGTGCCATCTTCGTTCATTTGGTAAGAGGTAGAACCCGCCACTGGTGCATCATTCACATCCGTTACCGTCACATCAATATTGGCATCGACTGTCTCAGTGCCATCAGACACTGTGAAGCCTAGGTTGACATCGCCATTGAAGTTCTCGTTCGGAGCAAAGCTATAAGTGCCATCACCGTTATCAGTGAACACACCTTCTGCGCCCGTGTAAGACACATTCGAGATAGACAAGTCATCGCCGTCAATGTCTGCAGCGCCTGCTAGTAGGTCTGCATCCGTGAAGATTAGCGTTCCATCTTCCTCAACGGTAAAGTTTTGGTCTTCTGCTGTTGGTAGGTCATTGACTGGGTTAACCGTTAGGTCGACGCCAGCTTGAACAGTTTCAAGGCCATCTGAAACATCGAAGCTTAGGTCTATGTCTCCGTTGAAGTCAGCATCCGGAGTGATAGTAAATGAACCATCATCGTTCGCTGTTACGGTCGCATTGTCACCTGCAGATAGGTTGCTTGCGGTCAGTGCATCACCATCAACATCGGATGCGTTAGCCAGCAACTGCTCTTGAGATAGCGTAATTGAACCATCTTCATCAACCGAGTAAGCCACGTTTCCGGCCACTGGTGCGTCGTTAACTGCAATGACTTCAATACCAGCGGTAGTCTGAGCTGTCGCACCGTCGTCATCAATAACCGTCACATCAAGGTTGATGTCACCGTTAAAGTTTTCGTTTGGTGCGAACGTTACCGAACCATCTTCATTTTGAACCAAGATACCGTCTGCACCTGAGTAGCTCACGCTATCAAGCGACACTTCACCGTCCACATCGGAGCTATTAGCAATCAACTGCTCAGGGCTCAATGTGATGGTGCCATCTTCGTTCATTTGGTAAGACGTTGCGCCTGCCACTGGTGCATCGTTAACGTCTGTTACCGTTACGTCGATATTTGCATCAACCGTTTCTGTACCGTCAGATACCGAGAAGTCCAGACTTACGTCACCATTGAAGTTCTCGTTCGGTGCAAAGGTGTAAGTGCCATCGCCATTGTCGGTGAACACACCCTCTGCGCCAGTGTAAGACACATCGGCAACTGAAAGCTCATCACCATCAATATCAGAAGCACCCGCTAGCAGTTGCTCATCAGTAAAGGTAAGTGAACCGTCTTCTTCAATGGTGTAAGCGACATCTTCAACAACTGCGATGTCATTCACTGGATTCACAGTAAGGTCGGCCGTTGCAACAACTGTTTCAGTACCATCAGAAAGGTCGAAGCTTAGGTCAATATCACCATTGAAGTCGGCATCCGGAGTAATGGTAAATGAACCATCATCGTTTGCCGTAACGGTAGCGTTATCACCCGCGGTTAGGTTAGCCGCGGTAAGATCATCGCCGTCCAAATCCGATGCTTGAGCAAGCAGTTGCTCTTGGCTTAGCGTGATTGAACCATCTTCATCCACTGAGTAAGCCAAGTCACCTGACACTGGCGCGTCGTTAACCGCGATAACTTCAATACCCGCAGTGGTTTCAGCGGTTGCACCGTCTTCATCTGCAACGGTGACATCGAAGCTGACATTGCCGTTGAAGTTTTCATTTGGTGCGAAGCTGTAAGTACCATCACCATTGTCAGTAAAGATACCGTCTGCGCCTGAGTAGGAAACGTCGCTAACGGATACATCACCTTCAATGTCTGAGCTGTTCGCAAGAAGCTGTGCTTCAGAGATGGTAATCACGTTATCTTCGTCAACGCTGTAGGTCGTTGAACCTGCAACCGGCAAGTCATTAACAGCAATGACATCGATACCTGCGGTTGTTTCAGCGGTTGCGCCATCTTCATCCATAACAGATACATCAAGACTGATGTCACCGTTAAAGTTTTCGTTTGGAGCAAAGGTGTAAGTACCATCACCATTATCAGTGAATACACCATCAGTGCCGCTGTAGCTTACATCGCTGACAAACACTTCCCCTTCAACATCCGAGCTATTCGCCAGAAGTTGTGCATCGCTTAGCGTGATACTGCCGTCTTCTTCAACGCTGTAAGTTGTAGAACCTGCTACCGGTACGTCGTTGATTGGAACCACTTGAACATCAATATTCGCCGATACAACATCAGTGCCATCGCTGACATCGTAAGTTAGGTCGACATTACCATTGAAGTTCTCGTTTGGAGCGAAGGTGTAAGTGCCATCGCCATTATCCGTGAACACACCGTCGGTGCCTTCGTAATTAACCGACTCGACAGAAAGGTCATCGCCATCAATATCCGTTGCACCAGCCAATAGCTGTTCATCGGTAAAGGTCAGCGAGCCATCTTCATTAATGGTGTAGTCGTGGTCGTAAATAACCGAAAGGTCGTTAACTGCTGTTACAGTAACGTCTAGTTCCGCAGGCGTAACCCCGCCGTTGCCATCGTCCACGTTGTAACTAATCGAGAATTCACCATTGAAGTTCTCTTCCGGTGTAATGGTGTAAGTACCATCACCATTGTCAGTGATAAGAGCGTTCTCAATGGAAACATCTCCAACACTTGGTTCGTTTCCACCCGTCTCACCAGAGTCATCACCTTCATCGTCGGTTAGCAATTCAGAGATATCAATGCCGTTTTCATTCGCGAGCGCTTCTTCTGCCGTTGGTAAATCAAACGCATTCTCGCTGCCTACATCTTGGCTTGGAACAATAACGCCGTTCACGATATCAAATACATGCCAATGGTCACCTGATGGGTTATCAGATAAATCTGGGCTGAAGGTTTCAACCAATGTATCGCCTACAAATACCTGAACCTGTACATCTTCAACACCATCTACATCCCAACTTCTGCTGGTGTAGTTGTGTACTGAATAGTGCATGTCAGCATCTTGATAATTTGGAATAGTGATGGTTTCAGGACCACCGCCATTCGTGTCATCTACATCTTGCTGAACGACATTACCTTCGCCCAAATCGTGGCTCATGTCGCGATAGTAAATATGGTCTAGCTCATTGCCATTTTCTGTATCGTAGAGCCATAGATGGTTGTCCATATCACGTGGGCTTTCACCCCATGTGACCACGATACGCATATCAGTTTCTTCAAGCACTTCCGATATTGCGGTTACGCCACCATTGGTATCTTCACCAGCTGGAACCAGGAAGCTGCTAGTAATAGAGCCTTCTTGTTCAATAGTGACGGTACCTTGGTCAACAACAGGACCGCTCACAGAGTAGTTACCGGATTGATCCGTCTCCGCCGTGTAAGAATGACCTGCGTTGTCGGTTAGCGTAACATCCGCACCTGCGATTGGATTACCAGTTTCAGCATCCAACACTGTACCGGTTACGGTTGTTTCATCGCCCTGCTCTCCAATAATTGCGGTCATGTCATCGTCTTCGATGTCAGTCGCGAATTGTAGGAGCTCTTCTTGAGTAATGGTGTATGAACCGTCTTCTTCAATGGTTATCGCCACATCAGCAGAAACAATTGGCGCGTCGTTAACTGGGTCAACGGTCAAGCCTAAGTTAGCGGCAATTGGTGTGTCGCCATCGCTGATGCTGTAGGCAACATCGATGTAGCCATTGAAGTTTTCGCTTGGAGTGATTGAGAACGTGCCATCGCCATTGTCGACAATCGTTGCATCGTCACCCACTAAGGTTAAGTCGGAAGCGACAAGGTCGTCGCCCTCAATATCAGCGGCATTCGCAAGTAGCTGCTCCTGCGTGATAGTGATGACATTATCTTCATCAACGTTCGCGTAAACATCGGATGTCGTTGGCAAGTCATTGACTGGGTTTACCGTCAGATCGGCGTTCGCCACAATTGACTCAGTGCCGTCCGAAATATCAAAGCTTAGGTCGATATCGCCATTGAAGTTCGCATCTGGCGTTACCGTAAAGGTGCCATCGCCATTATCAACAACGGATGCATTATCGCCTCCGCTTAGGTTGCTTGCGGTCAGGTCATCGCCATCCACATCAGATGCTTGAGACAGCAACTGCTCTTGAGTCAGAGTAATCGAACCATCTTCATCAATGCTGTATGCCAAGTCACCCGATACTGGTGGATCATTAATTGGAAGAACATCAATACTTGCGCTGGTGGCTACTGTCGCACCGTCTTCATCTGTCACCACTACATCGAGGCTAACATCGCCATCGAAGTTTGCGTTCGGCGCGAAGCTAAATGTTCCATCGCCATTGTCAGTAAAGATGCCGTCAGCGCCTGTGTAGTTCACGCTATCAATCGCCACTTCACCTTCAATATCAGAAGAGTTCGCCAACAGTTGCTCTGCACTGATGGTGATAACTTCATCTTCGTTTACTGAGTAACTGGTTGAGCCTGCGATTGGCGGATCGTTCACCTCAAGTACAGTGATTCCCGCTGTGGTCGCTTCTGTTGCCCCTTCTTCATCGGTAACAACAACCGCTAAGCTCACATCACCATTGAAGTTCTCGTTTGGCGAGAAAGTATAAGTGCCGTCACCGTTGTCTTCGAACACACCATCACTGCCAGTGTAAGACACGCTATCAATCGCAACCTCACCTTCAATATCTGAAGAGTTGGCTAATAACTGTTCATTACTGATCGTGATTGAGTTGTCTTCATGCACAGTGTAAGACGTGCTGCCTGCCACTGGTGGATCGTTCTCAGGCGTCACGCTCACATCAATGTTGGCTTGAACCGTATCCGTGCCATCTGACACATCAAAGCTGAAGTTCACATCACCATTGAAGTTCTCGTTTGGCGCAAAGCTGTAGCTTCCGTCACCATTGTCGGTAAGCACACCATCAGCACCCGTATATGTCACACCTTCGACTGTTAGGTTATCACCTTCAACATCCGTTGCACCCGTTAACAGGTCAGCGTCAGTGAAGTTAAGAACCCCATCTTCACCAATAGTGAATGCTTGGTCTTGTGGCTCTGGCGCATCATTGACCGGTGTTACCGTCAAGTCTAGGCCAGCCGCGACCATGTCTTCCCCATCGGTTACATCGTAACTAAATTCGATATTACCGTTGAAGTTTTCACTCGGTGTAATGGTGAAGCTGCCATCGTCGTTCATTTGAACGGTCGCATTTTCATCATTGGTAGTTAGGTTGATTGCTGATAAATCATCACCATCAATGTCAACAGCGTGCTCTAGCAGCTGCTCTTGAGTTAGCTTGATGCTGTTGTCTTCGGCTGTCACAGCACTGATGTCACCATCAACTTCTGGAGCATCATTCGCTGGCGAGATATGAATCGTCACATCTTGTGTTGCCGTCGCGGTGGTACCCGTATCAACATCAGTCGATGTCGCATTTATAGTTAGAACCACATCACCATTGAAGTCACCTGAAGGGATAAACTCTAGCCCTTCTAGCTCGCCTGGTTGCAATGACCATGTGCCATCACCGTTATCGGTACCTGCAGAAAGCGAGCTGCCTTCCGGCACATCTTCAATCAAAATAGCAAGGTTTTCTGAACCATCGGTATCAGTAAGCGCCGCATCAATATCAAGTGGTACAGGTGTATCTTCGGTACCAATGATTTGGTAATCCGCGTCAGACACTGTGATTTCAATGTTATCGATGCCAAACGACTCATCACTCACACCTTGGTTCAAGGTTGAACCGAAGCCTAACTCAAGTTGGCCGTCTTCAACGGGTACCGTTAGGTTGATTTGGTGTGCTTGGTCGTTCCAACCACTGAAGCCTTCACCTTGCGACACGCCGTGAACAACTTCACCCACTTCATTGCCCGCTGAATCGTACAACGTTGTAGTGCCATCTTGAGTTTGGAACGCCGAGTTGTCTAACGAAGTAAGCTCTTCGCCGCCGACAAAGATTTGGAATGACTCACCATCCCAAGAATCAATTTCGTAGAAACTGAACGAGATATTAACTTCGCTCACATCACTTGGAATGTCGTAAGTTTTGCTGACAGCTTCATCGCCACCAGTGCCACCAATACGACCTAGCATGTCACCTGATTCGAAGCCTTGTGAGCTTTCAGTACCGGTATTCCAACCGTTTGAGCCAGACTCGAAGTTGTCTGACGCAATCACTAGGTCAGACGCAATCGACAGCTCTGGCATATCAACCACAGATTGAACATCAATCGTCGCTTCTGCTGGTACTGTCGCTGTACCGTCATTCACGTCGAACGTCACATTTACATTGCCGTCGAAGTTTTCATTCGGTGCGAATGTGTAAGTACCGTCGCCGTTATCAACCAAAGTACCGCTATCTGAAGCAACATTTTCAACCGATAGGTTGTCGCCATCAATGTCGCCCGCATTTTGCAGCAGTTGCTCTTCTGTGAAGGTAAAGCTGGTGTCTTCTTGAGTCACAAATTGTGGCTCACCGACTGTTGGCAAGTCATTAACTGGGTTGACCGTTAGATCAGCCGTTGCTTGAAGCGTCGCATCGCCATCGGTAATGTCGAAGTTCAAATCAATGTCGCCATTGAAGTTAGCATCTGGCGTGATAGTGAAACTACCATCATCGTTTGCTGTAACTATCGCATCACCACCAACAGTTAGATTAGCCGCTGTTAAGTCATCGCCGTCAACATCGCTCGCTTGAGCAAGTAATTGCTCTTGGCTCAAGGTAATTGAACCATCTTCGTCCACGCTGTACGCCAAGTCACCCGATACCGGAGCATCGTTAACAGGCAGAACATCAATGCTTGCGTTGGTTGCTACGGTTGCGCCTTCTTCATCAGTAACGACAATATCAAGGCTTACATCGCCATCGAAGTTAGCGTTTGGTGCGAAGCTGAATGTTCCGTCACCATTGTCGGTAAATATACCATCTGAGCCTGTGTAGTTAACGCTATCAATCGCCACTTCACCTTCGATATCAGAAGCGTTCGCCAACAGTTGCTCTGAACTGATGGTGATAACTTCGTCCTCGTTGACTGAGTAGCTCGTTGAGCCTGCGATTGGTGGATCGTTCACCTCAAGTACAGTAATACCCGCAGTGGTCGCTTCAGTTGCGCCCTCTTCGTCGGTAACAACAACATCAAGGCTAACTTCGCCGTTGAAGTTTTCGTTTGGTGAGAAGGTGTAAGTACCGTCACCATTGTCTTCAAAGACACCGTCAGCGCCAGTGTAAGTCACGCTATCGACTGCTACATCACCTTCAATGTCCGAAGAGTTAGCAAGTAACTGTTCGTCACTGATGGTAATTGAGTTGTCTTCATGAACGGTGTAAGACGTGCTACCTGCAACCGGTGGATCATTCTCTGGTGTCACGCTGACATCAATGTTGGCTTGAACCGTATCTGTGCCATCTGACACATCAAAACTGAAGTTCACATCACCATTGAAGTTCTCGTTTGGCGCAAAGCTGTAGCTTCCGTCGCCATTATCAGTAAGAACACCGTCCGCACCTGTGTAAGTAACGCCTTCAACCGATAGGTCATCCCCATCAATGTCGGTCGCCCCTGTCAGCAAGTCTTCGTCAGTGAAGTTCAAGACCCCATCTTCGCCAATGCTGAACGTTTGGTCTTGTGGTTGTGGAAGGTCATTAACTGGATTGACGGTTAGGTCAGCCGTCGCAACAAGCGTATCTGTACCGTCGCTAATGTCGAACGTTAGGTCAATGTCACCATTGAAGTTCGCATCTGGCGTAATGGTAAAGCTGCCGTCATCGTTAGCAACAACCGTCGCGTCTCCATCAACAATCAAGTTAGAAGCAGTCAGGTCGTCTCCGTCTACATCGCTTGCTTGAGAAAGAAGCTGCTCTTGGCTCAAGGTAATCGAACCGTCTTCCTCAACACTGTATGCCAGGTCGCCTGATACTGGTACGTCGTTGATTGGTAATACATCAACCGTAATAAACGTATCAACTTGAGCGCCGTCTTCATCTTGAATGGTCACATCCAACTGCACTTGGCCGTTGAAGTTTTCATTCGGAGCGAAGCTACATGTACCGTCACCATTGATTGAGAAGATACCGTCTGGGCCATCGTAGTTGATCTCAACAAGCTCAACATCACCTTCAATATCAGAAGCGTTCAGCAGAACTTGAGACTCATTGAAAGTCAGTACTGAATCTTCATCGATGGTGTATGACGTTGGGCCAGCAACTGGCGGATCGTTCACCTCAAGGACAGTAATACCCGCAGTTGTTGCTTCGGTCGCGCCATCTTCATCCGTAACGACAACATCTAGGCTAACTTCGCCATTAAAGTTCTCGTTTGGCGAGAAGGTGTATGTACCGTCACCGTTGATTTCCAGAACACCGTCGCTACCACTGTAAGTCACGTTATCAATTGCGACTTCGCCTTCGATATCCGAAGAGTTCGCTAGCAGTTGTTCGTTACTGATTGTAATAGAGTTGTCTTCATGAACCGTGTAAGACGTACTACCCGCAACCGGAGGGTCATTCTCTGGCGTCACGCTCACATCAATGTTGGCGCTTACCGTATCGGTACCATCTGATACATTGAACGAGAAGTTTACATCGCCATTGAAGTTTTCGTTTGGCGCGAAGCTGTATGTGCCATTGCCATTGTCGGTTAGGACACCGTCTGCGCCAGTGTAAGTTACACCTTCAACACTTAGGTCGTCCCCTTCAATGTCCGTTGCACCTGTTAATAGGTCTTGGTCATTGAAAGTTAACACGCCATCTTCGCCGACTGTGAATGCCTGGTCTTGTGCTTCTGGACCGTCATTCACTGGTGAAACTGTTAACTCAAGGTTGGTAGAGACAACATCATCACCATCAGACACATCAAACGTAAAGCTCACATCGCCATTGAAGTCAGCATCTGGCGTTAATGTGTACGTACCATCACCGTTATCGGTAATCGTAACGCTCTCATCATCGGTTGCTAAATTCAGAGCCGTCAGCTGGTCGCCATCGAGATCACGAGCATTGGCTAACAAGTCTTCTTGCGTAATGGTGATAGAACCATCTTCTTCTACTGTTGCAGCAACAGGCAGTGCTTCAGGTGCGTGCTCAATGTGCGCGCCTGTCGCGTTAATGTAGATAGTTTGAGAGACCGTTTCAGAATCATCATTCGATAGCTCTGTTGCGGTTGCGGTTACATGAACTTCAAGCTGTTCGTTGAAGTCTTCTGGTAACTGGATTTGTAGTGAATTTTCGATAGCCGTTGTCGGTAAGTTCACCGTACCATCAGGGCCAACGGTCACTTCACCGCTGTAGATTTGGCTGTTCACTTCACCCACATCGATTGTGAAGTTGAAATCTGTGTAGTCAGCATCACCGCCGCCATACAAATCTTCAAAGCCGTAAACCAGCTCGCCGTCTTCATTAACCGTCGTGCGAGTATGTTCGATACCATCTTGGTTTAGCTGAGAGCTTGAACCACCATGGAAGATCGCGTCACCATTCTGGCCTTGAACCACGGTCTCAGTGCCATCTGCCGCAACAAAGACAAGTTGAGGATCAACCGTATCCATGTTCGCAGGCGAACCATCCTCAGCACGGAACTCATACTGACCGTCTTGCATCGCATCAAAGTCGTTGTGCTGATGTCCGTTTGGAATTAAGAACAGGTTAAAGCTCTCACCTTCCTCGACTTGGAAGCTGAACTGATCTTGCCCAGGGACAAGGTCACCGCCGCCACCCACTTGTGATGCATTCTCGTAGACAACTTCAACACCTGTAATGTTGCCGTCTTCATCGACTTTGTAGTAACCCGCTGCGTTTTGGTATCCCGCGGTTTCACCTTCAAACGTTACTGTGATTTCAGTATCGTTGTAACTGGTGATACCGTTTTCTTGGTCATTCAGAACGCCTTCATTATCGTATTGAATAACCGAACCTTCTGGCACACCATCCACCGTTACCGTCAGTGTTTCTGATAGATCTTGGTCTACTAGCGCAGCCGCAATATTAAGCTCAACAATGCCGCCTGGCTCAACCAAAATAGCTTGGTCATCAACGTTAACGCCGTCGCCATCGGTTATCACAAGATCCGGCGCATCCGCGACTGCTTCAATATGAACGTTAAGGTCTTGTTCAACCTCATCCGTACCGTCTGTTACCGTAAAGCTGAACTGCAGATCACCACTGAAGTGCTCTTCAGGAACGAAGCTGAACGTGCCGTCACCATTGTCGGTGACTGTACCTTCATCGCCAGAGTAATTGATGCTAGTAACGCTTAGGTCGTCGCCATCAATATCAATTGCACCACTCAACAAATCTTCTTGAGTGAACAGGATGCTGCCATCCTCTTCGATGTGGTACATGCCTGGGGCAACAATTGGAATGTCATTCACCGGATTCACGGTCAATGTCATATTATTAGACGTGCTCAGCTCACCATCGCTCACCTCATAAGTGAATGCAATATCACCGTTGAAGTTTTCAGAAGGTGTCACTGTGTACGTGCCATCACCATTGTCTACAATGCTGGCGTTCGGATCATTGGTTTCAAGCGAAGAAGCAAATAGCTGATCGCCATCTTGGTCGCTCGCGTTCTCCAACAGCATTTCTTGTGTAACGAGGATTGAACCATCTTCGTCGACATCAGCCACCATTGGCGTCGCTTCTGGTGCATCGTTGACGAACTCAACTTTTAGGTCGATGTTTGCGGCAACCACATCAGTGCCATCGCTCACATCAAACGCTAAGTCAACGTTACCGAAGAAGCCCTGCTCTGGTGTTAATGTGTATGTTCCATCGCCATTATCTGTGACTTCTACCGTGTCGCTTGCGCTCGTCACATTCACCACAGACAGTTCATCACCTTCAACGTCTGTCGCTTGTGCCAGTAATTCAGCTTCGGTAATAGTAATCGCTTGACCATCTTCCGTAATGAAAGACATGTCTGGAACGTCTGGCGCATCGTTGATTGGATTTACGGTTAAGTTGAGGTTGGCAGCCACGGTCTCAATCGCGTCAGTGACATCGTAAGTAAATTCAATCTCACCAAAGAAGTCTGCACTTGGTGTGATCGTGAAGCTACCGTCTGGGTTTTCTACAACAACCGCATTTGGATCGTTGGTCGCAAAGTTAACCGCTTCAAGGTTATCGCCATCGACATCCGTTGCATTCGCTAACAGATCCTCTTGAGTGATAGTGATTGAACCATCTTCATCAACAGCGACTTCAATTGGACCACTCACCTCAGGGCCTTCATTGACAATTTCAACGTCAACTCTTGCAGTACTTGGCGCGCTTGCTTGACCATCACTGATATCGAAAGTCAGATTCACTTCACCAGAGAAGTTCTCTGCAGGTTCGAAGGTAAAGGTATTATCACCGTTATCCGTTAAGGTACCTTGCGTTTGGTCTGCAAGTAATAGGTTTTCAACATGAAGAATGTCGCCATCAACATCGGTCGCACCAGACAATAGGTCTTTCGCTTCGATGATCATGGAGCCGTTTTCAAGCATTTGTGTGTGCAATGGCTCACCAGGAACTGGCACATCATTGACCGGTACAACGGTTAGGTCTAAATGCGTTGCAACTTCATCAGTACCATCAAACACCTTGTAGTCGATGTCGATTTCACCATTGAAGTTTTCATTCGGCATAAAGGTAAACGTACCATCGCCGTTATCAACTAGCTCACCGTTGTCACCACCGTAAGTGATGTCAGAAATAGACAGCGTATCGCCTTCCACATCTGTGGTGTTCGCTAGCAAGTCATCCGCACTGAACGTGATACCTTCATCTTCGTCTGTCGATAGAACAATCGGGCCAGAAACGATTGGCGCATCATTCACCGATTCGAAGTTGATGTTGATGATGTTGCTGTCTGTTAGCTCACCATCGGTAACTTGGTAGCCGAGTTCGATTTCACCATGGAAGTTTTCATCCGGCGTTACCGTCCAAGTACCATCACCATTATCGATGAGTGTTGCATGCTCTGAGTTTTCACCCACCAGCTCTAGATTTTCAATATCAAGGTCGTCGCCATCAATATCAGATGCTTGCGCCAGTAGTTGCTCTTCAGTAATCACAACCGAAGCAAATTGAGCAGAACCTTCAGTATCGATAGTGATATTAGGAAGATCAGCCGTTAACTCAATTTCGTTGTCACCCGCATGGATGTTCAACTCAACCGTTTCGGTGATTTCTGAACCGTCTACACCAATCGATGTGAACACCGCTTCATCATGAAAAGTTTGTGACACTGTCATGTTTTGAACGACGTAAGTACCATTACCTTGCACGGTACCAAGCTCAAAGTAAGACACCGGTTGATCAACCGTTAGCGTGTAATCTGTCTCGAAAGTACCCCGGTCTTCTTTGTGGTAAGTCATCGAGTCAATTAGGTCGCCATCCTCATTGAACGCTTTGATTTCTACTTCTGTAAAGTGACGAGACTCTTCCATGAACCAACCACCCAAACCATCTAGGTGGAAACTGATTTCATTGATGTCTTGACCTTCAACCGAAACAGTCAGTTTCTCATCACCACTCAGGCCTTGACGGTCTGTATCACCAAGTCCGTGACCAATGTGGGTGTTACCATTCCAGGCACCAAGTGGATCATCGTTACTTTGAACGGTTACCGTTAAGTCACCATCTGAGAACTCACGCGTATAAGGGTCTACTTCTGTACCCCAGTCATCCACGCTCGCGTTATCGTCAAACGTACCGATTTGTGTGGTGTGTGTACTTTCAGCCAATGCTTCATCACTAGGAACAAAGCGTACTTCGGTATCTGCAGGAACTTCTTGTCCTACCTCCAGCACCACCCATTCGTCATTGACATTCGCTTCAATGATGCCGTTTTCTGGCGCTTGATCTAAACGTAGTGCAGGTTCTTCACGAAGCGTCACACCAACCGTTTGGTCTTCTTGCGCTTGGATGAATATTTCATCGCCCGCTTCCGGCGCATCGTTGACAGGATTAACCGTCAAGTCGAGTGTCGTCAGAACTTCATTCTCACCATCACTGATGCTGTATGTGAAGTCTAACTCGCCATTGAAGTTTTCTGTGTGCGTAATGGTGAATGAACCATCGTCATTCGCAACAATCGTCGCGTCAGGATCGTTGGTTTGTAGGTTAGTTGCCGTTAGCTCATCACCCTCAACATCGGTCGCATTCGCAAGTAACTGCTCTTGAGTAATGGTGATTGAATTATCTTCGTCGACTTCAGCCTGAATACCAGATGTTTCAGGGCCGTCATTCACAGCAATAACATCGATGCCAGCGGTTGTAGTTGCGGTTGCACCGTCTTCGTCAACGACAACAACGTCTAGTGAAATATCACCATCGAAGTTTTCATTTGGCGTAAAGGTGTAAGTACCATTGCCATTATCAACAAAAGAGCCGTCATCACCGGAGTACGATACTCCTGACAGTGATACATCGCCTTCTACATCGG
Source organism: Vibrio sp. G-C-1 (assembly GCF_021728015.1). Lineage (NCBI taxonomy): Bacteria > Pseudomonadati > Pseudomonadota > Gammaproteobacteria > Vibrionales > Vibrionaceae > Vibrio > Vibrio sp. G-C-1. The sequence continues at coordinate 169,277 of NZ_JAKKCR010000008.1, forward strand.
AAGAGTTTGCCAATAGTTGCTCATCACTGATCGTGATTTGGCCATCTTCTTGAACTGTGTAAGATGTCGAGCCCGCTACCGGTGGATCATTCTCAGGCGTTACGCTGACATCAATAACAGCTGATGTTGAATCAGTACCGTCAGAGACATCGAATGAGAATTGAACATCACCATTGAAGTTCTCGTTTGGTGCAAAGCTGTATGTGCCGTCGCCATTATCGCTAAGAACACCATCTGCACCTGTGTAGAGCACGTTTTCAATCGACAGCTCGTCACCATCAATATCTGACGCGCCTGCAAGCAGGTCAGCATCGGTGAAGAGTAAGGTACCGTCTTCTTCAATCGTGAACTGTTGATCTTGCGCTTGTGGCAAGTCATTAACCGGATTCACGGTAATGTCTAGGCCAACTTGAACTGAACCACCATCGTTATCGATGATATCGAAGTTCAGATCTAGGTCACCGTTGTAGTCGGCGTTAGGTGTAATGGTGTAGCTGCCATCATCATTGTGTTGGATGGTCGCATTTTCATCAGTAGATAGATTGATAGCTTCTAAGTTGTCGCTATCGATATCACCTGCTCGTGCTAGCAATTGCTCTTGGCTTAGCGTGATGGAGCTATCTTCATTGATGGTGTAAGCCAAATCGCCCGATACTGGTGGATCGTTAATTGGCAGTACATCAACATTAATCTGTGTCTCTACCGTCGCGCCATCTGCATCTTGAATGGTCACATCCAGTTGAACCTGACCATTGAAGTTTTCGTTGGGTGCAAAGCTGCATGTACCATCACCATTTACAGTGAAGATACCGTCAGAGCCATCGTAGTTAATGCCAACAAGCTCTACATCGCCTTCGACATCCGAAGCATTCACAAGAATCTGAGATTCACTGAACGTCAGTACCGAATCTTCATCAATGGTGTATGACGTTGGACCCGCAACCGGTGGATCATTCACTTCTAGTACGGTAATGCCCGCAGTGGTTTCATCAATCGAACCGTCTTCATCGGCAACAATAACGTCAAGGCTGATATCGCCACTGAAGTTTTCATTAGGAAGGAAGGTGTAACTGCCGTCACCATTATCTTGGAACACACCATCTGTGCCGCTGTAAGTGACGCTGTCAATCGACACTGCACCTTCAACGTCAGAAGAGTTTGCTAGCAACTGCTCATCAGAAATTGTGATGGCATTGTCTTCGTTGACCATGTACGAGGTTGAACCCGCAACTGGCGGGTCGTTCTCAGGAGTCACACTGACGTCAATGTTAGCGCTGACCGTTTCTGTGCCATCAGACACATCGAAACTGAAGTTCACATCGCCATTGAAGTTTTCATTTGGCGCAAAGGTATAAGTACCATCACCGTGGTCGGTCAGTACGCCATCACCACCTGTATAGCTAATACCTTCAACGGTTAAGTCATCGCCATCAATATCGGTGGCACCGGTAAGTAAGTCGGCATCTGTAAATTGCAGCGTACCGTCTTCTGCAATACTGAATTGTTGATCTTGAGGAGCTGGCAAGTCATTAACTGGGTTAACCGTAAGATCGGCGGTTGCTTGAACTGTGTCAGTACCATCAGTGATGTTGAATTGAATATCAATGTCACCATTGAAGTTCTCATCTGGTGTGATAGTGAAACTGCCGTCATCGTTAGCTACAACCGTCGCATCACCATCAACCGTTAGGTCGCTCGCGGTTAGGTCTTCGCCTTCAACATCGGACGCTTGAGACAACAACTGATCTTGGCTCAAGGTGATTGAACCGTCTTCGTTTACGTTATAAGCCAAATCACCCGATACTGGTGCATCGTTGATTGGCAGAACATCCACGTTGATGACGGTATCAACTTCTGCACCGTCTTCATCACGAATGGTGACATCAAGCTGAACTTGGCCATTAAAGTTCTCATTCGGAGCGAAGCTACAAGTTCCATCACCATTTACTGAGAAGATGCCCTCAGGGCCATCGTAGCTAATACCCACAAGCTCAACATCCCCTTCTACATCTGAGGCATTAAGTAGCACCTGTGATTCACTGAAGGTCAACACTGAGTCTTCATCAATGGTATAAGACGTTGGGCCAGCAACCGGCGGATCGTTCACTTCAAGAACATTGATCCCCGCAGTCGTCGCGTCGGTCGCACCCTCTTCATCAGCAACAACCACATCCAGTGCAATTTCACCGCTGAAGTTCTCATTTGGCGAGAAGGTGTAAGTGCCGTTACCATTGATTTCAAGGACACCGTCACTACCAGAGTAAGTCACGCTGTCTATCGATACATCACCTTCAATATCTGAAGATGTTGCCAATAGTTGTGCATCAGAAATGGTAATCGAATTGTCTTCATTCACCGTGTAGGACGTTGAACCCGCAACTGGCGGATCGTTCTCAGGAGTCACGCTAACATCAATGTTTGCAGACACCGTATCGGTGCCATCTGACACATCGAAGCTAAAGCTCACATCACCATTGAAGTTTTCGTTTGGAGCAAAGCTATATGAGCCCTCACCTAAGTCAGTCAGTACGCCATCAGTGCCTTCATAAGTGATACCTTCAACCGTCAGGTTATCACCTTCAACGTCTGTCGCGCCTGTAAGCAGATCCGCGTCTGTGAACTGCAAAGTACCGTCTTCTGCAATACTGAACTGTTGATCTTGAGGGACTGGCAGGTCGTTAACTGGGTTAACGGTTAGGTCTGCAGAAGCTTGAACGGTATTGGTGCCATCAGAAATATCGAAGCTGATATCGATGTCGCCATTGAAGTTCTCATCTGGCGTAATCGTGAAGCTGCCGTCATCGTTCGCTACAACCGTTGCATCACCACCAACCGTTAAGCCGCTAGCCGTAAGGTCATCGCCTTCAACATCTGACGCTTGCGATAGCAGTTGCTCTTGGCTCAAACGAATCGAACCGTCTTCATCGATTGAGTAAGCTAGGTCGCCAGACACTGGCGCATCATCAACCGCTGTTACGCTTACGTCGATGTTCGCTGACACCGTATCGGTACCGTCAGATACATCGAAACCGAAGTTTACATCGCCATTGAAGTTTTCGTTTGGAGCAAAGGTGTAAGTACCATTGCCGTTGTCGGTCAGAATACCGTCGCCGCCATCGTAGGTCACACCTTCAACCGTAAGGTTATCGCCTTCAATGTCCGTTGCACCTGTTAACAAGTCTGCATCGGTGAAGATTAACGTGCCATCTTCTTCAACGCTGAATTGTTGATCTTGAGGGACTGGCAAGTCATTGATTGGGTTAACGGTTAAATCGGCAGAAGCTTGAACCGTGTTAGTGCCATCTGAGATATCAAAGCTGATATCGATGTCACCATTGAAGTTCGCATCTGGCGTGATGGTGAAACTGCCGTCATCATTAGCTACAACCGTTGCATCACCACCAACCGTAAGGTCGCTGGCTGTCAGGTCATCGCCTTCTACGTCAGACGCTTGCGATAGAAGCTGCTCTTGGCTTAGACGAATCGAACCGTCTTCATCGATTGAGTACGCTAGGTCGCCAGACACTGGCGCATCATCAACCGCTGTTACGCTCACGTCGATGTTCGCTGACACCGTATCGGTACCATCTGATACATCAAACCCGAAGTTTACATCACCATTGAAGTTCTCGTTCGGCGCAAAGGTGTATGTACCATTACCGTTGTCGGTCAGGATACCGTCGCCACCGTCGTAGGTCACACCTTCAACAGTAAGGTTGTCACCTTCGATGTCGGTAGCGCCTGTTAACAGGTCTGCATCGGTGAAGATAAGTGTACCGTCTTCTTCAACGCTGAACTGCTGATCTTGAGGAACTGGTAAATCATTTACTGGGTTAACCGTTAGGTCAGCCGATGCTTGAACCGTATTAGTGCCATCTGAGATATCAAAGCTGATATCGATGTCGCCATTGAAGTTCTCATCTGGCGTGATGGTAAAGCTGCCATCGTCGTTAGCAACAACCGTTGCATCACCGCCAACCGTTAGGCTGCTGGCAGTAAGGTCATCACCTTCCACATCAGATGCTTGAGAAAGCAACTGCTCTTGGCTTAGACGAATCGAGCCATCTTCGTCGATTGAGTACGCTAGGTCACCAGACACTGGCGCATCATCAACCGCCGTAACACTCACATCAATGTTTGCAGACACCGTATCGGTACTATCTGACACATCAAAACCGAAGTTTACATCGCCATTGAAGTTTTCGTTTGGAGCAAAGGTGTAAGTACCATTACCGTTGTCAGTAAGAATACCGTCGCCACCGTCGTAGGTCACACCTTCAACCGTTAGGTTGTCACCTTCAATGTCAGTAGCGCCTGTTAACAAGTCTGCATCGGTAAAGATGAGTGTGCCGTCTTCTTCAACGCTGAACTGTTGATCTTGAGGGACTGGCAGGTCGTTAACTGGGTTAACGGTTAGGTCTGCAGAAGCTTGAACGGTATTGGTGCCATCTGAGATATCAAAGCTGATATCGATGTCGCCATTGAAGTTCTCATCTGGCGTAATCGTGAAGCTGCCGTCATCGTTTTGAGTAACGGTTGCATCACCACCAACCGTGAGGCCGCTGGCAGTAAGGTCATCGCCTTCAACATCTGACGCTTGCGATAGCAACTGCTCTTGGCTTAGACGAATCGAACCGTCTTCGTCAATTGAGTACGCTAGGTCGCCAGACACTGGCGCATCATCAACCGCTGTTACGCTCACATCGATGTTTGCAGAGACCGTATCGGTGCCGTCTGACACATCGAAGCCGAAGTTTACGTCGCCATTGAAGTTCTCGTTTGGAGCGAATGTGTAAGTACCATTACCGTTATCAGTAAGAATACCGTCGCCGCCATCGTAGGTCACACCTTCAACCGTTAGGTTGTCACCTTCAATGTCTGTAGCACCGGTTAATAGGTCAGCATCAGTGAAGATAAGTGTGCCATCTTCCTCTATTTCAAACGTTTTATCTTCAGGAACCGGCGCGTCATTAATCGGACGTACCGTTAAATCAATTGCGCTGCTAATCGTTTCTTGGCCGTCACTGATGTCGAAAGTAAGGTCAAGTTCACCATTGAAGTCAGCTGAAGGAACTACTGTGAAAGTACCGTCACCATTGTCTTGAACGGTTGCATCAGCACCAACTTGAACGTTAGATGCAACCAGTTCGTCCCCATCTACATCACTTGCGTATTCGAGTAATTGTTCTTGAGTGAATGTTATGGAGCCATCTTCATCCATGATGTAAGCCAGATCTTGTTCTGCTTCTGGCGCATCATTTTCACTTTCTACATTGATTTGGAAAGTTTCACTCGTCGTTTCAGAATCAAAATCATCTTCTACTTGATTCGTTGCTTCACCGCTTTGGTCCTGAACATCGACTGCAAACGTTTCTTCTGCGGTTTCCGAGTCTAGATTATCACCACCTTGTGACCCTTCAGAATCTGTTGATGAGCTTGATGCTGCTGAAGTTTGTACTGCTTGACCTTGGTCTTGATTGCCTTCTGCATCAACTCCCCCTTCAGATCCGGCTGCACCACCGCCTCCTACTGCCTGTGCGCCTGCACCAGAATCCCCACCACCACTTCCGGATGCGCTTTCAGCACTTCCTCCTTCAGAAGCCACACTGTCGACTACATTGGATTGTGCTGCGTCTGAATCTCCATCGCTTTCTGGCGTCTCTTCTTGAACAGCCGCACCAGAAGCCGACGCATCTTCAGCATTACCTGCGCCACTAGGATTGTCTTCTAAAGCCTGATTAACCTCGTCGGCCGCATCCGTGTTTTCAGCACCCGTCGCTATTGTCGACGCAATCGTATTTTGTTGATTTTGTTGATTCTGCTGTTGGGAGGGCGTACCCGCGTCGTTCGTGTCCGTTTGTTCTACCGCGTCATTGAGATCTTCATTTTGGTTGTTTTGGTTATTTTCGCCTGCCATTACAGCCTCCGTTGCTACTAGCTAACTGATCGTATTTAGAGGCATTAAAGGACACCATTTTGAAAAACCAAGTTTTTATACAACATTTTTCATATTTTTCTTTTTATACATAAAGAATCAAAAAAAATTTGAAAACTACCTTTAAACATCCTTAGTTATTGTGATTAAAGCAATTACGGCGGTGGAATGATGATAGACATGACGAGTTTGCTGCGTTCAATCGACAACAACCACAAAGGGCTTCAATTGCTACTAGGCGATTTTTATAAGGACTTTTCAGACGCAGCGATCAACATAGAGACGCTCCATAAAAGTGACCGTTTTGATGAACTCAACAACTACTCAAAGAGATTAAAGACCATCTTAACTTTACTGTGCGATCAAGACTTGCCACCCAAAATGGCCAAATTGGAACATTTGAGTAAGCACGAATTCCCTGCACCAGAAGATCTTTTAGAGGATGTAAAAACTGAATTGCACAACGTCAATCGACAAATCAATCACTTGTTGGACATTAAGGAAGTAATAGATGACAAGTCATCGAGGTAGTCATGAGCAATAACCAAATAGAACATCACTTAAGAAAAGCGCTCGTTTCTAATAATGAGGCTTCTAAGGTCACAGCTGACGACACCATTGTGCTTGCAAGTGCCATGACCAGTGTTCACAAAACGTTGCTCATCATATTCCTACTCGCTTTAGTCGCTATCGCCGTGGCATCACAAGCGCGTATCGACATCGTCGTTTCTGTACGTGGTGAACTTTTGTTGGAATCTGACGTTGAGAAGGTTCAACACCTAGAAGGCGGCATATTGGAAGAGATGTTAGTCCGAAAAGGAGAAGTCGTTTATGAAGGACAGCCGATCGCACGAATTCGCTCACTAGACCGCAACACACAACTCGATACCGTGAATACTGAGATTATTCAGATAGAGCTCGATAAGATTCGTTATGAAAGCTTACGCGACATGGTAGAACCCAACTTCGCTTCTTATATCGAAAAATTTCCAGAACAAGTTCAGGTCAACATGAATACATGGCGACAAGAGTTCTCTAAAAACCGTTCAAATGAAGAGCTCATTACCCACGATATTAAACACAAAAACTCCCTGATTAAATCAATGCTTAAGCGTCGTAAAAGTTCAGAGAACCAACTATCGCTCATTCGCAAACAACTCAACATCAAAAATACGCTTTATAAAGAAGAGATGGCGTCTTATGTCGACGTCCTCAACATGAAAGTACAAGAATCCAATATGGTACGTGAGATTGAGAACCTTGATGAGTCGGTCATGAACGAACGTTTTCAGCTCGACAAACTGGAAAAACAACACCGTGACTTAGTTGAGAATCGAAACTCTGAGTATCAAGCACAAATCATTCAAGCGAATAAAGATCTCAAGCTAAAACGTATCTTACAACCACAACATTCCGACAAGGTTGATCGACTGGTTGTCTACTCACCAGTCGATGGCGTGGTCGACAAACTGCACTTCAATTTCCGTTCTGCTGTGATTCCGCCAGGCGAGAGTATCGCCGATATTGCCCCAATAAATAATTCGCTACACGGCGAAGCGAAGATTCCACGTAAAGATATGGGATTTGTAGAAATCGGACAGGCTGTGAAGGTAAAAATGGATACCTATAACTTCGCTAAATATGGATTTGTTGAGGGAACCATCGCCTCAATCAGCCGCTCGTCTTATGAAGAAGAAGACGCCGAATTCTATTTAGCAGAGATTGAAATTGACCGAAACTTTCTTGAACGAGGAGGCACTCAATACAAATTATCACCTTATATGGAATTTACCGCCGATGTAAAAACAGGTTCGCGTCGCGTGATCGAATACGCAGCGAAGCCAGTGATGTCTGCCATCGAAGATGCTTTCGATGAGAGGTAATCAATGAGCGGAAAACCTTCGTACAATATTTCTGTACCCGCCCTGCGACTGAGCATATTGTTTAGCATCGTACTGGCTGCGCTCGCTTTCTATTTATACTTTTCTTGGTCGAAAGTAGATTCAGTCGCGCAAGTGCAAAGTGCCCCACTGCTCATACAAGCTCAGAAGCTTAATCAGACCATCGAACAAGATATTCAAACTCTGCAGCAGTGCTTAAGTAACGACACTTGTGGTACTAACGAATTCAATCTAGTTAACTTGAAGCGTGAAATAGATGAATTTCGATCTTTAGCCTCTTTGAACAAAACTGAGTTCAGCTTGGTTGGCGCTACTGAATACACTCAACTTGAATTAGCGATTAACCGTTTCACCGATAGCGCTAAAGCACGTGCCGATGTACTCGATTTATATCTCTCACTGACCAACAACTATCTGCAGATGGATGACAACTACCGCACCATGTTTAACAACCATGCGAGCGATTTGATGTCTGAGAAAAACGAGTTCTTCGTTTGGTTGTTTATAGTGGTCGTAATACTGGCTGTGATCACGGTTCTATCTAACGCTGTCGCCATGTTGAAACTGAAGAAATCCAGCTCTAACGAACGCGAAATCGACTATGAGTTCGATGCACTGTATCAAGAACTAAAACAGTTAGATTTACAAAGGCTTGAAGAGCTTCTTAATGAAGTGAGCATCAATCCCAAACAGCGTCAGATCTACTCTCATCTCAAACTGATCTTCAGTAAATTGGAAGACCAAAAGCGCAATAACGATCTCTACAAACAGTTGTATGCACTCATCGGCTATGAGATTCGTGGGATCACCAACACCATTAACGGTGGTGTCCAGTACCTCGTTCAAGAAACCGATGAAAACGGCGTTTTGATGGCGAAGGACATTACCTCTGCATGTAGCACCCTATCTGAGCTAGCAGAAAACTATAATCGATTGATTTCACAGGGTACGGAAAGCAAGTCGAAAGAGTTCTCTTTACTGAGCGTGTTATCTGAATTGATGATTCATATCAGCGCCAAAGTACAACGTAATGAAAGCCAATTGGACTGCTTTATTTCCGACAACTTGCCCAATCGCGTAGAAGGCCAATCCACCAGCTTATTCTGGATATTGTTCCTACAGCTTTCCAATGCCATTCAACTCAAATCAAATAAGAAACTATTTGTGACGATTGAATCTGGGGCGGCTTCAGACATGGAAAATACCCGAGTTACCATTAATCTAAACTTCTTATCAACGCTGGATGTCTCTGTAGCCAAGCTCAATAAACTCCATTGGAGTACTCACAAGGACCACACCGCTAGTACAGACGACTTAGCAAAAAGCGTATTAAAAGATTACGGGTATTACGAAAGTCACTGGTTCCAATCGGGTACGCAGGAACGTTTTCAGATTGAGCTTGATCTCAAGGCGAAGAATTTCCACACAGAAAAGACTCGCTTCGACGGCAAGCGTTTACTGTTGTGCGCCAACACTCAAGTTCGCATCGATGTAATGAAGAAAATGCTCAGTAATTTGGGGCTGGACATCACCGAAATTCGGACTGCCAATGAGTTATTTTCAGCGGCGAAGACCTTTGGTGATTACGATGCGATTATGCTCACCGATACCTTTGAACCCAACAAGTTACCGTCACTGAGTAAAACAGTGAAATCTCAACTTAAGAACCACCCAAATACCAAGTTGCTGTTATCGGTAACCAACACTCAGCATGCGCAAGAGTGTCACAGCTTCGTCGATAAGATCATCAACTCCCCTGCGATTCCTTATGAGTTTATTCCTAACTTGCTCACCATTATGGAAGCGGAAGCATCAGAAGAACAAATGGAGAACAGCTCATTCCTAATCGTAGAAGATGACCGAGTTCAGCAGATTTTACTTAAACGAATCCTTACCAAGCAAGAATATGAACCAGAAATGGTTGGCGATGGCGCTGACGCAGTGAAACACTTCATGAATAAACGTTCTGACATCATCTTTATGGATTGCATCATGCCGGGTATGGGCGGTATTGAAGCCACAAAACGTATTCGCCAGTTTGAACAAGAAAACGAGAAGAACCCTTGTACCATCATAGGTGCAACCGCATTGACCAGCAGTAACGAACACCAGGCTTGTATCGAAGCCGGAATGGATTACGTGATCAGCAAACCTTATAAAAGTGACCAAATAATCAAGGTGATCAACAAGTATGTGGCGGTACAAAAACTTAACTAGCAGCATCATGGCTGCGCTTGCTTTAAGCACGACACCTTCGGCATCGGCGACTACCCTGCTTGAAGCGGTAGAACTCGGCCTGCAAAACAGCCTATCCCTTCGCGCCAGTGATAAAGGTGTGGAAGAGAACGAATACAACATAGGGATCAGTCGCTCTAAGTTTCTGCCTTCACTCAATGGTGCAGCCGATACGACATGGAACGAGAATGAAACCTTACTATCGAGCGTTCCCGATGAAACCTCTAGCTATAACTCAAACAGCTATAGCCTTTCTCTTTCGCAATCCATATTCAATCTTGGCGACATTTTTAAATATGGAACGGCTAAGCTCGACTTCAATATCGAAGAAGTGAAGCATGAGAACAAAATCCAAAGCACTATTTCGGAAATCGGTTCTCAATACTTTGAGTATTTGAAAAACAACGCCCAAATTAAAGCGACCAAAGTTGAGCTCAAATCGTCTGAAACGCGTGAACATCAAATGCGACGTAATGTAGAGCTAGGTAACACCGCAGCCAGTGAGCTGTACGAAGTAATTGCTCAGAAAGAAGGCGTGTCGAACCGATTAAGAACCTTGCAAAAAGATCGACGTGTCATTCTCAACGGGCTCTCTATTCAAATTCAATACCCTATCACTCCGTCGCAAGACATATACGAAAGCGTACCGCTAAAAGAGATAAACGAAACCGAGCAACGGACGATCATGGATCAGGCGTTAAAGCTGAATAACGACTTGTTGGTGGCAAAGAAAAACGTAGAGAGAAGCCGCAGAAGCTTAAAAGAGAGCGGTTCAAACTTCTTACCGACCGTTTCGCTTTCAGCCAGCTATCGACATGATGACGCCAATAACTACGATAAAACCGACATTACAGCAACAGGCGAAAGTAACTCAACCAGTGTTGGCTTAAACCTCGCCGTGCCTATCTTGTCGGGTGGTTCTGATTACTATGGCTATCAAAAATCATCGACGGCCATCGAACGTACTGAGCTGCTTTACCAAGATTCGCTTTATACCACACGTAACAGCGTGAATACCTCAGTGCTCAACATTAACGATTTCTCGCAGTCTATAAGCAGTTACGAAAATATCATTCGCGCCAACTACGCCTCTTATAAAGGGATCCAAAGAGCCTACCAATTAGGCACGCGTACCATCACCGACTTGCTGGCGGCGGAAAGCAAACTGTTCAGCGCTTTGAGAGACTATGAAAGCGCACGATACGACTACATCATCGAGACCATCAAGCTTGAGCAAATTAAGGGCATACTCTCTATTAAATCGATAGAGAGCATCATGCAATTAATGAGCGATATTGAAGGGCGAAACAATCAAGAATTGGTGCCTAAACACCTTCTCTCAACGGAATCATTGAGAAAAGGAGGTCGTAATGCAAACTGAGCAATTTTCGCAAAAGATAAATATGGCAGATAAGTGTTATCTGACTTTCTCAACGATAATATCGACCCTGTTTGGCTTGGTACTGCCCTTCTCTATTCTGATCATTTTTGACCGAGTGTTACCCAACCAAGCCCAAGATACTCTGTTCTTATTGTTCGCGATTATCTTGATTTCTATCTTCCTCGACTATCACTTAAAAAATCAGGAAGAGAAGATTTCCTCTGTCATCATGAGGCAGTTTGAGACCAACTTAACCAATAAGGTATTTCAATCCATCTGTTTGGCTGAGATCTCTAAATTCCGCCGTTTAGAACCGGGCGAATACCTAGAACGAATCTCAACCATTCCTGAACTTAAGACCTTCTTTGGCGGGGAATCGGTTCGAGCGCTTATCAACCTTGCCGTCAGCGTGATTACCATACTTATCATCGGGCTCATCAACATATGGGCTGGTATTACACTTCTGATTGCCTCTGTCATCTTAGCTATTTTCGCGTGGAGCCTTTCCAAACAAAAAATTGGTAGTTTGCAGAATAAGTCAGACATCGAAGGGTTAACCACCTCCAAAATCATCGAGATCATCTCTAGCCCGCTTGATATCAAAGCTCGAAATATGGAATACCGCGTTGAAAGCCTGATGACACAAATGGTCGAAGAGCGCGAGGTTGAGAACATCAAATATGAGCAGATTGAATCGAACTTCAGCCTAATATTGGCGCTCATCCAACAGCTCTCTATAGCTTGTGTTGTTGTGGTACTGGCAACGGCCGTTATCAATATGGAATCTAGCCAAGGCATCATGGCCGCGATCATCATGCTAACCAACCGTTATTTTGCGCCTTACCAGCAAGTGATGCGCACCGCGAGCCGTTGGGAGTTAAACAAACTCCACATACAACGTATCGCCGAACTGCTTGAGCTGGCGGCTTCGGTTGAACATCAGCATGAGACAACAGAGGTTGAACGTATTTCGGTTAAGTATTCTGAAAAACAGCGTATCGAGTTCGAACTTGGGCAAGCCTATTTACTTACAGGGAAAAGTGGCTCAGGCAAAACACACCTTGCCAACTGTATTACTCGCCAGAACAGCGATAACAAACTGGACATCATGATTAATGACACGCCTCTGGATGACGTCAACTACAACGTTTGGCGTAACAGCGTGCTGATGGTCGATAAAACAAGCTCATTCGTGGAAGGGACCATTATTGATAACCTAACTTGTTTTCGACCAAGCCTTAATAACACGGCGTTTGCGCTGTGTGAAACCATGAACATCAAGGCACAAATCGATGGGCTTCCTGCTGGTTTTTACACAGAACTCAAAGGCCACATGCGCAATCCATTCTCACGCCAAGTAGGTTACGCCTTATTATTGGTTCGCGCCCTGCTCGCCAGTAAGCGTGTATTGATATTTGATGATATCGATTGTGTCTATGATGAAGAATTTGCACGAGTGGTGCTGACCAGTACCGCCTATCGTGCCAATGACAAAATCCTAATCATCGCCAGTAATAAGATGGACAAACTAAACCACCGCCTCAAACGCGTAAAACTTACCGGAGGTGATCAATGAGCATCCTAGTTGATTTCAACAATGTTCCGCAGCGGGTGTTGGACTTTGAAGCAAGTGGTTATGATGAACGCTACAGTCAGTCACCGCTGATTCGTGGTCTAGCTTACACCTTAATTGCACTGGAATGGGAAGGCACGCCGTCTATCCTCAGTGACGCTTTTATTCCTAAACAAAAAGACAGTGACAGCTTTACTGCGACCATAGAGCGTCTTGGATACCGCTGTGATGTGACCAAGCTAAAGACACTCGAGAATATCGATAAGCACCCTCACCCATGCTTTATTGAAATAGAGAATCTAAGTGCGATTTTCTTAGGCACCAAAGATGGAAAGTTGCTGCTGTTTGATTACACGAACAACAACACCATAGAATACCCAATGTGCAAAAAGCCCTGTTTGCTGATTGCGATTAGCGAATATTCTCGCCTGTTCCGCGAACCACCTCCGGAATCGCAAGACAGAAGCAATTGGATAAAATACGCTTTCTATCGTTACAACAATGAACTTAAAAGTCTGATCATTCTCAGCTTTGTCATCAGTATTCTCGGTGCATTGCAGCCATTCTTTATTATGAGTGTATATAATTTCGCACTCACTTCGAGTTCTGAGGCGACACTGTATTGGTTAACTCTGTTTGCCATCATTGTTGGCTTCTCGGAGTATTTCTTTAAAAAGATGCGGGTCAATATCATTGCCACTTCCGGTAAAGATCTCGCCGTGCACATCTCGCAAGCCGTTATATCTAAGCTGCTGTGGCTACCTTATGCGATGACATCCACTGCTGGGGTCTCTTCCCAGTTAGCTCGTTTGAAAGATATCGATACGTTCCGCCGCTTAGTGACTGCAGAATCAACCCTCAGCTATTTTGATATGCCATTTGTGATTGTATTTATCATCGCGATTGCCCTGATGTCGGGTACGGCAGCGCTTGTAGTGATGGGTGGCTTAATCTTGATGTTGGTGTTTTGTGTGTATTCTCGCTATATCTACTCTCAAGCCACATCCAAAAGCTCGCGCGCCAATGCGATGGTCTCGTATCAATGGAATGAAATCCTTCGTGGTATCAAAACTATCCAAGGCCTGCCTTTACTTCGTGTCGTTCAATCTCGATTCAGTGCTTCACATATGCAAAGCACCAGTGATGCCGAGAACGTTGCCGTGACTAACAGTAAGATTCAGGCCGCTGGCGGTAGTTTGATTCAGGTGATTGGTACTGCGAGTATCGTGACCGCAGTAATCGGAGTAATGGAAGGGACTTCTGATGCTGGTGCGATGCTCGCGACAGTGATATTGGTTTGGAAGGCGTTAGGTCCGATCATGGGTATCTACAACTCAATTTCTAAATTCCAGTCGATTAAGGCTTCATCAGCACAGATCAATAACTTAATGTCGATGAATGACGATAAACTGACCTTAGAGAAGAGCCCGCCTATTCGCTTGTTCCAAGGTAGTATTGTTGGCAGTGGTGTCAGTCATCGTTACACAGGTGCGGCGACCGGCTTAACCAACCTTGGTTTTAAGATACCACCCAGTGCAAAAGTCGTCATTTGTGGCCCAACTGGCTGCGGAAAAACAACACTCATCTCAATTATTGCTGGCTTAGAGGATCGTTATCAAGGCGCAGTATCCGTTGACGGCTACAACATCAAGCAGTTCAATAGCTACCGTTATCGCACCTCAATTAACTACATCCCTTTTAACCTGCATATTTTTGAAGGTTCACTAGAAACCAACTTCATTCTGCATAACGGCCTCATTCCAACAGAGAAGATGCAAGAGATGGTGAGCTTCTTCGAACTGGACGAATGGCTACCAGAAGGCTTAGCCACTCAATTGAGTGTCGATAAGTGCAAAGGTCTTCCAAATGGAATTCAGCAAAAACTTCGTTTGGCCCTTGGCTTGGGTAACTGTGAGCAATCCCTGATAATCATTGATGAGCCCTTCAACGGTGCCGAGCAAGAAAACGCGCAATACTTTAACCGTTTGTTCAGCGATAAGTTGCTGAATAAGACAGTCATTTTTTCGACCAATGATCCCGGCTTAATCGCCACATCCAACATGAGTTTGGTTCTAGAGCCAGATGGAAACTTGAAATATTTTGGCTTAACAGACAAATACTTAAACAGTTTGAGCTAAATCATAACGCTTACTCACAATTCGTCATTTCGCGAGATGGATGTAATTGACAAAATCATAAGTGAGAGAGATGATTCGATCCAATACCACAGGTAACAAGGAAACAAATGTACACATTCGTTGCAGACAAGCTTGATGTTGCTTACTTATCCGCAATTCCTGAGAATCATATATTTCAGGGCTGTGACGTGCCTGAAGAAGAAATCGAACTTCGAGAGATCATTGAGATTTGGTACGAATGTTCATTCCTGCCTGCTTTCAATCTTCAAAAAATTGATATCGAAAACAAAGCTGAGCTCACAGTCGTACAAATGCATGTTTTGAGCAAAGATACGAGCACGCTCGCCTTCCTAATCAAAAACAGAGCATATCGTGCCGCGTTGAACAGAATGCTCGGTATTTGGGCATTAGAACCCTCTGCAAAAACGGTTTTAAAGCAACTTCTTTTCGAATTAAGCCTCGATAACAATCGTCCTCATTAGTACGCTTTTTAAGTTATTCATCAATAAGCATAAAATTAAACAAACTGCCAAACGCTATAAATTACTAATAAAAGAACGTATATCAAAATAAGCTTTGGAATCACAAGAACTTATACCCCTCCCACACTTCTATTAAATTTGCGGTTTCAAAGTTTCCATATCGGCATTTTTATTCTACTGTTTTTATATAAAAACAGTTGGATGGATCCTTATATGGCGATTACGGTCTGGAATAACCTTTCAGTCAAACATAAACTCTTTGGCTTAGTTCTACTTCCCATTTCATTATTACTCTTCCTTGCAGGTAGACAGGCTTATATTTTAACGACTCAGTTGACCGATTTTGAACGAACCAATCAGTTATCTGTGTACCTTCAAGATATCTCGGTTCTTTATAGAAGCACTCTGGCCTCTAGCCCTGAGGAGTTTGAAAATCAAAGCAATCAAGTAAAAGCTGAATTAAAAAACCTGTCTCCAATCATTTTTTTGGATGCTTCTGATGAAATGAATCAACTGGTTGCCGACTTCAGCGAAGCAACCTTATCGACAATGCAAGCCACTGACAGCTACGATAAATTGGATGCCCTTGAGTGGCAGAGCGACTTATACAAGCAGTTACTGCTCGAAATAGAAAAAGTCCCATTCGAAAACACCAAGCGGGAAATTCAACAACACCTCACCGCATTGCAGCAACTGGAATGGCTGATGTTCTGGTCAAACGAAGAATTTAAGCTGGGTACCTCTCTGATTGAGATATTCCAAAGCAGCCAAGAATACGATCCAGAACTTGCAGAACAGATTGAAACCTTGAGTGAAAGACAGCAATTGTTCTTAGAACGCTTTGTTTCATTGAATGCCAACGAACATCAAGTGTCACTGATGGTTGAAGTATTCAGAAACGATGTATTCGCTCAAAGCCAAGAGATTAGAAACGCGCTACTCGACCTAAACGCAATCAGCCAACTGACTCCTAAAGAAGTTTCTGTCGGCTTAGAGGCGATGAGTGCTCGACTTAACTTATTACAAAGCCTTGGCGGCGTGATTAAACAAGAATTCCAACAAGAAGTTGAGCAAGCTATCTATGACGCACAAATACAGCGAACTCTGTTCATTTCAATCGTTGCCCTGCTCGCAACGATTGTTATGGGCTTAACCCTAAGCTTAGCGAGACAAGTCACTAACAACCTGAATTTAGTGTTAGCTTTCTTAAAAAGCGAAAATGACGAAACTCGCCCTTCTTTGGATAAGTTAATCCAAGGCAAAGACGAACTCAGTCTATTTGCGCAGCAAGTTGAACGATTGACCATCGAGCGAGAACTTGCAAAAGAGAGGCTTACGATAGCGAAAGAAGACGCAGAGCGAGCCCAAGAAGACGCTGAAGAAGCGAAAGACCACGCAATACAAGCTAGCAAAGCGAAAAGCAGCTTCTTGGCCAATATGTCTCATGAAATTCGTACCCCACTCAATGGCGTTATTGGTATTTCCGAGATTCTTGCAGATACCCCACTCACGCCGACACAACGCGATTACGTTGATACTATCGAAACCTCTTCTCAACTGCTTCTGAGCTTGATCAACGACATATTGGACTTCTCTAAGATCGAGTCTGGCATGCTGTTAATCAGCCCTCACTCGGCGTCGATCAGAGAATCGATATACGACATAGCCTCTATTGTTGCGCCAAAAGCCAAAGAGCAAAAAATATCGGTTAACGTTGATATCAGCCCAGACACACCAGCTCGCGTGATGATCGACGATCACCGCTTAAGACAAATCCTAATGAACTTTATGTCGAATGCAGTGAAGTTCACGGCAGAAGGTGGCGTCACATTATCAATCCAAACGCTCGAACAATCTGACGATAATGTCACCATTCGATTTGCCGTTCGCGACACAGGTATTGGTATCGGCAAGCAACAACAGAAACAAATATTCGAGCCCTTTGCTCAAGAAGATGACTCAACTACACGTCAGTTTGGCGGTACCGGTCTTGGCCTCGCCATCAGTACACAGTTGGTCGAACTGATGGGTGGCCAGATTCAGCTCGATTCAGTCAAGGGGGAAGGCAGTTGTTTCTACTTCGACTTAGAATTACCCGTTGACATGATGCTACCGAAACCAAGCACGGCAACCGCTGACATTTATGTTCTGGGTAACGAGAACATGCTTTCTACACGAATAGAATGCGACCTTAACCTTTATGGCTTAAAGGTAACTCAGCGAACGAATAACACTACCGCGATGACCGAACAACTCGCGACTCAGAAACATAATCAACCGATTACTGTCGTTTTCGCTGAAGATGATGCATTCCTAGCTAATACCCACGCAGATAACTTAGCTAAGCTGCACCAAAATGGCATCACTATCTGTTTGATACGTTCTTTCTTAAGTGAGCCTGCGGATCTTGGCGACAGCGTTACTGCACAAGTCGCACAACCCCTACTCGGCTTACGTTTAATTAAAGCTATTGAGCTCTGTGATACGCAGGGTTTAGCTGAGCTTTCAGAGGCAAGCCAGCAACCTCTAGAGATCCAACACAAAATCCTCATCGTCGAAGACAACAAGATCAACCAAAAAATTGCTGGGCTTCATGTCGGTAAAAGTGGTTTTGAATTCGAGTTCGCTAATAATGGTCAAGAAGCTGTGGACATGTTCACCGCAAACCCTCATTACGCAGTGATACTGATGGACTGTATGATGCCCGTCATGGATGGCTTTGAAGCGACAAGCAACATTCGACGCGTTGAAAAAGAGACCAAGGCCACGCGCCGTATCCCTATCATCGCCTTAACCGCCAGTGTGATTGATGATGATATTCAAAAGTGTTTCGACGTAGGTATGGATGACTATGTACCAAAGCCATTCAAATTTGAAATGCTAAAAGAAAAAGTACTTGCCGCGGTTGAAGCGATGCCACTTCCTGCTGCCTACAAAACTAAATCTACGAAAAAACCCGCGACCGTAACGCCGATTCTTAATGCTGCAGCTAAGCGAACATTGCCAGAAGAAAGAGTGCAAAACACGGTTCCGAGTAAATCTGAAAGAATACTGCTCGTCGAAGACAATCGAGTTAACCAAAAAGTCGCTTCTGTGATGTTAACAAAGGCCGGCTACGCGTTTGAAATCGCCGACAACGGACAAATCGCCGTCGACATGTACCAAAACGACAGTAGCTTCGACATTATTTTAATGGATTGCATGATGCCCGTTATGGACGGCTTCACTGCGACCAAAGAGATCAGAGAGCATGAGAAAAACCTAGGCTTAAGCAAAACGCCTATCATCGCGTTAACCGCCAGTGTTATCGACGATGATATTCAAAAGTGCTTTGATTCAGGCATGGATGGATATGTAGCGAAGCCCGTAAGAAAAGAAAAGCTATTCCATCAAATAGAAAGTGCGACTTGTTAGGAGATACCCATGGATTGGATTAGAACAATAAAAACACTTCCCCGCAGAGTCATGTTGCCAGTCGCGGTAGGGCTATTAGGAAGCTTGCTTCTTCTCAGCCCTGCTCACGCCGCTGAAGATTATGCCATATTTTCTTTAGACTCCGGATTTGAAGAGATATCAATAAACAAAGCGCGAAAGCTCTATAGAGGGAAAACTAAGCGCCTCAATGGCAAACGTGTTGAACTGTCTGATTGGCCTGAGAACAGTGCCGAAAGAGAGGACTTTTATCAGCTTTTGCTTGGAAAAAATGCCGCTCAAATGAATGCACACTGGGCTGGTTTATCTTTTTCAGGAAAAGCGCGTTATCCAAGAGAAATCAAAACGGCGTCAACCGACAGCTTAGTGGACTGGCTTGATGACAAACCAAATCGTATTGGTTATTCCCCACTCTCTTCGGTTCCTCAAAATGCCAACATTCTCTACGTTATAAGTTCGGAGAAATAATATGAAAAGAATAATTACGTCAGTGTTATGTGCCTCAATGGCCTCTCCGGCTTTTGCGAATATCGAACTTACCGATAATTTATCCTTGAGTGGCTTCGGTTCAACATCTTGGGCTAAGTCGGACAATGAAACCCCCTTGATGATCACTCGCGGTTTTACCGACGAAAATTGCTACGACTGTGACACCACATTTGGTGTTCAACTAGATTACTTTTACAACTCATTCAAAGCTTCCGTACAAGTTGTCAAGCCACCCCAATATGATTGGAGTGACCCTCAACTGGAATGGGCTTACTTGGGCTATGAATTTAACGACTTCGATGTCAGCGTTGGTCGATTACGACTGCCACTGTTCCTTGCCTCTGAGTACTACTATGTAGGCCAAGCCTATATGACCGCGAGGCCACCTACAGAGGTGTATAACAGCGTTCTCGGAATCACAGCTTTCAATGGCATAAAAGTGAGCTGGACTCACGATGTCAGTGACGAAGCGACTCTTTTACTTACTCCGTTTATCGGCATAAAAGATAAAAATGACGTAGATTTCAACTCGACTACAAAACTGGAATTTGAAACCAATCGCATGCTCGGCGCAAATTTTCAGCTAAGCGGTGATAGCTACCGTTGGAATTTATCTTTCCTAGACTCAAATTTCGATCAGATTGTTATCACAACAATTCACGGAGTACCGACCCCATTCAGAACTGAGCAAGATAACCAGCATATCCAACTTTGGTCATTAGGAGCAGAATACGAACTGGGTCAATTTGTTTTGACAAGTGAAGGACAAATCAGTGACTTCTCTTCATCCATGTACGCCAGTCTTGGATACCACTTAGGAGCATTCACTCCTTACGTTGTGTATGGTGCACAATTTGACGACCATGAGCATTTAAACGGAAATAGTTATTTAGTCGGCGTTGATTACGATGTTCTGCCAAACGTTTCTATCAATGGCGAAGTTCAGTACTTTGAATCGAAAAAATCAAATGGCGTATTTATCGATACCCCAACGGGTGACAGGGATGCCATGCTTTACACCATCATGCTGAGTTTCGTTTTCTAATCAAGCGTGAAAATCATCGTCATTAGAAATAAAAGCCCAAGGTAATTAAATAACCTTGGGCTTTTTAATGTTGGTAAGCAAACAACGCTTAGTATTTAAATAATACTTTCACGTCACCTGTTACAGCGGCTTCGTCGACATAACCAATTGCGTTGGTTTTTGAAGCAACCGTTGTGATTGCTTCGTTGTAGTCTGCAACCTGGATTGGCGCTTCAGCTTTACCGGTAAATACAAGTCGCGACCACGCTGATTGAAGTTGTGATTCGCTGCGTCCCGTCGCCACCTCATGGAAAGCTAGTCTACCTTCAGAACCATCGGCCAGCTCGATGATCTGTGCTTTGGTACCATTCGATAGCTTGCTTTTCTTACCCATGAATAACTTTTTAACGTCAGATTTAGATAGAGAATCAACGCCAGCATTGTTACCAATCACTACCATTCCAGCAGAAGCGTTAAATGAAAGAACCGCTACGGTTATTGCTGCCAGTAAACTTTTCATGTTGCCTCCTTAGAATACGAAATCAAGACGTGCTGAATAGACAATAGAGCTGTCTTCAAGGTAGTTACCCGTTGCAATATATGGGTTTGCTGTTGTTTCAACATTGCTTTGGAACCCACCACTAGTGTCGCGGTAATCGACATAGGTCACATCTGCTTTTAAAGACATGTTCTTAGCGAAATCCCAACGGCTACCAACTGAATAAGAAAGACGCTCGTAATTCATCGACTCTTTAATAGCCGTCGTAGTCATGTTTTCACGTTCTTCGTTGTCTGTTGTTTCAACCCAGCTAACAGAAACGTAAGGCGTAAATTCATTGATTCGGTAACCAACCAAGCCAGAAACCGATTGATAGTCATAAAACTGCCCTTCCAACTGAACATCCGCAGCTTCGACATTAACTAACAGAGCACCATTGTCATATTGAGCACCCAAGGAGATGAACTGACCATCTTGGCTATCTAGCATTGCACCCAATTGACAATACGGGTCTTGTGAGTTTTGGAAATCACAAGAAGGGTTTGACTCAGCAACAAAGTACGAACCACGGAAAGTAAAATCATCAACGTTCCAGTTGGCACTGATACCGAATAGTTTATCCAGTTTCACCTCACCAACAATTGAGTCATCTTCATCAATAGTACCGATACCAACCACTGGCTGAAGAAGAATACTTGAATCTTCAAGTTCAATCGGAATCAATAAATCAGCACCCGTGTAGCCCTTCAAAACAATGTTTTCATACAATTCTTGAGAAGGTCTGATCATAGGGTATGCATAACCAAGATCGGTGTAATCTGAGTAGAAAAACAAAGGTAAACGCAACTTACCTGCTCGAGCTGTGAAAGCCTCAAAATCATAAGAGGCATAAGCCATCTCAATTTTTGGCTCATAATCATAACGGCTGTTTGCAACGATTTGCGTCACGAACTTAGCTCGCTCATTTACTTGAAAATCAAATTGCAAGCCAGCTAATGTCTCTTGCTCCCAATCTAATTTTTCGCCGGTGTAACCCGCATAACCGATCGCATTATCCGACTTACCGATGCCTACAGAACCAAACCCACTAATTCGAAGATCATCCATGTTTGCAGCATTTGCTCCAAACGCCATACTTATTAGGGCAGCAACCACTGTCTTCTTCATAACTAACTCCAATTGTTATGTGATTTTTGTTTTTTATATAATTGTTTTTGTATAATCAGCCCATATTTTGGGCATACTCCCGCCCTCCTTAAGGCATAGCCGAAAAGAAAGAGGGAATGATTCTAGGGAACTTAACTGACTTTAAAGTGGCCAGTTAATGTTGAAAGATTACGAGTCACTTTTTGAATATCTTGCGCCACGGCGTCCACTTGCTGAACACTGTTACTGGTGCCTTCTGCCATCTTACGAATTTCTTCGACAAAAGTTTCAATGCGAGTTGAGGTTTGCTCCTGCTCTTCAGTCGCAGCGGCAATACTTTCGTTTCGTTGACTGATTTCGATAATATCTGAAGTGATTTTCTGTAGAGAATTTTCCGCGACAATTGATTTTTCAACACAAGTTTCAGCTTTAACTACGCTATCAGAAATAATCGATGACGCGGTTTTTGCTTGGTCTTGTAACTGTAAGAGTACAGATTGAATTTCTTGTGTAGATGATTGAGTTCTTGATGCTAACGTTCTTACTTCATCAGCAACGACAGCGAAGCCACGGCCTTGTTCACCAGCGCGTGCAGCTTCAATTGCCGCATTGAGCGCAAGCAAGTTGGTTTGCTCTGCAATCGAACTGATCGATTCAAGTATTGAGCCTGCACTTTGTGTGTTGTCATTTAGCTGTTTAACCACTAGCGATGCATTACTTACATCATGCGTTAATTCTTGAACCGCTAAAATCGTACTCTTGACTTGCTGTTCTCCTAAGCTTGCTTGCTCACTCGCACTGGAAGCTGAAGTCGAAGCATCATTAGCGTTCGTAGCGATTTCTCTAGCGGCAAGAAACAACTGATTTAATGAGCTTGATACTTCCTCAATAGAGAGATGCTGCTTAGTCGACAATTGACTTGTTACTTGACTTGATTTAACAAGTGAACCAGAGATCGTGTCCAGCTGAGTAACGTTACCTATAGTGTGTGTGACGTTCTGCTGTAAATGAGAGACAAAGCTATTGAACGACTCTACTAAAGGTTTCAGTTCGTCATTTTTTTCATGCTGAAGACGAACCGTTAAGTCTCCATCTCCTTCAGCAATATCACGCATTTTGTCACTGATATTTGCGAGATCTCTACGTATACCTTTCACCACAAACCAACCAAAGATACACATCGCAAGCATGGCTACAGCACCGGACACGCTCATGATTTGGTTAGCTTTTTTATTGTTTGATTCTAAATCTTGCACTGCGCTTTCAAACTCTGATTGACGAGCCAAAGAAAACTCATGCATACCCAAAGTAAGCTCATCTAAGATTGCGGTGCTCTGTTTTGCAAGACGCCCTGCTTCACTAAGGCTGATCTCTTCATCTATCATGCCTTGAGCAATTCGGTAAGCTAACTCAAAATATTGATTGGTTTTATTTTGCAGAAGTGCAGATGAGCTCTGTAACGAAGGATCGAGAGAGATTTGAATGTTGAAGTTATTTTGAATCTCAGCGAGAGTTTGCTTGTTCATCTCCAAAATCTCTTCATCGCCTAGAGTCACTGCCAAATTAAAGCGCTCAGCTAATTGAGAAATCAATACACTATTCAATGAAGCCGCATTCATAACCGGATAAGTAACTTGGTCAATTCGATTAACCTGCTGGGTGTTACTGGTTAACGCATCCCCTCCGACAAATAGAATACTAGTAAATCCTACTAGCGACACTAAACATAAAGCCAAAATCCTATTTTTGATCGATAGTGTAAACATAAGCTCCCTTTGTTAAACAGTATGGTGAACCGCACATATATTTTGAACAATAACAGATCTGACCAGTATATCAATCTGTTACAACGAAAATAGTGACAGAAATGTTAATACTATTTATAAACCATCATATAAACGAGAATAACCATATAAATCAGTGGGTATAATTGAGTGCTTTATTAAAAACAAGTTCAACATCAAACTGAACACCTCATCATAAGACTGAAATTCATCATGTTCCAAACTCGCTTTAGTTATTCATGAGTGGGGATTTCACGATAGTTAAATCAATATTAAGAACCCAAGTTTCCTCTTACATTTAGCTTCGTAATAAATTTGAACCACAAAATCCTCTACTATTTAATGGTTCTGTCAGCAGCGTCAGCATTGTGTAAGAAGGCTGGAAACTCACGAACTTCACCGCCTTTATTCAGTCAACCTAAGAGCGAATAAACAGATACCTTAAACGGAGAACGCATGCGAATAGCGACTTTATCTTTAAGTTTGGTTTCAGCGGTCGGTTTCGCGGCTGAGCCAAATCCTTTTCCAATTACGCCAGATGAAAGTGGCGAAGAGTTTATGGTAAGTGCAACGAATCCATACGTAAGCAGCACTGGGTATTCGATACTCAAAAAAGGCGGTAATGCGGTCGATGCGATGGTGGCGATGCAGATGACAATGTCGGTGGTTGAACCGGATATGACAGGAATTGGCGGTGGTACTTTTGCGCTGTTTTATCAAAAAGACAAAGATCAATTTCTCGCACTTGATGGACGAGATGAAGCCCCTTCAACTGCTACTCCAGACATGTTCATGGAAAATGGAGAAGCACTAAGTCGAAACGAGATTTTAGGGGCTCGTTCTGTAGCGGTTCCCGGCACACTTCGTTTGCTCTATAGCACTCATCAACAATACGGAAAACTGCCATGGTCTGAGCTTGTTCAACCCGCAATTGAACTGGCGAGTAAGGGCTACGCGATGAACAGCTACACCTACGACATCGTGGTTCGTGAACAAGAACGATTGATTGAAGATCCAGAAATCGAAGCCCTGTATTGGAATGGCGACCAAATCAAACCAACCGGCACATTGATGAAAAACCCTAAGCTTGCCGACACTCTGAGCAACATTGCCCAACAAGGCGATAAGTACCTTTATGGTGGCGAGTTTGGTAAGCACATCGTTGAAACTGTGAACAGCAGAATCGATGCCGACCACGCAAAGCTCTCTATTGAAGATTTTGCACGATACCAAGTCAAACAGCGTGAGGTTATTGAAAGTGACTACCGAGGCAACAAGATTGTCTCGTTCGGTTACCCAGCCTCTGGTGGCGTGATGGTTGCTCAAAGCCTTGAAATGCTCGAAGCCTATGACTTAGCCGATATGTCTAAAACTGATGTTGAACCTTGGCGCTTGATGACCGAAGCCATGAGAATCTCCAAGGCCGATCGCATCGCTTATGCGGGAGATCCAGATTACATCGAAGCGCCAGTTGCTGCCCTACTCGACAAAGCCTACATCGACGAGCGACGTAAGCTCATTCCAGAGACTGGTATTGCGAAAACAAAGCCAAAAGCAGGCAAGCTAACCGATACTAATTACGCTCAGTATCAAGGTTTTGAGAGCCAAGATACCGGGCACATATCCATCATCGACAAAGACGGTAATGCCATTGCAATGACAAGCACCGTCGGCACAGGCATGGGATCAGGAGTAATGGTCGATGGTGTGATTCTTAACGCGCAAATGGCAAACTTCTCAACCAAACCCACCATAAACGGTAAACCGACTCAAAACTCTATTGAAGCAGGTAAGCGACCTCGTTCCGCGATCACCCCGTTAATGGTTATGGATAAAAAAGACGACCTGCGTTTAGTGGTTGGTTCTCCTGGTAGCTCACAAATTCCGGGGTATGTGTTAAAAACCGTGGTTGGTGTTTTAGATTGGGATCTGTCTGCGCAGGAAGCAATTGACCTTCCAAACATCCAATACGGCACCAAGATAGATCGCACCAAACCTTATGACCCAACGGGTTTATTGGTCGAGAAGAAGACTTACGCTGAAATGTTGGTTCCAGAATTTATGCAGCTCGGTTACCCAGTACATGTCATTCCAGTGGTTAGCGGTTTGAACGCCATTGAAATCAAAGATGGCAAGATCCATGGCGCGACAGACAGACGCCGTGCATCCACCTCAATGGGCGAATAATTTAACTTAACGGGTGAGAGAATAAGCTCACCCACTTTAGATGTTTCCAACTTGTGCCTTGCTTTAATAGACATTCCAAACAGAACTCTAGATCCAAAAAAGCCAATCGAATATTTCGACTGGCTTTTCATAAGCGGCTTATCAATTTACTCATTCAAATATTATGAGCTTGGCGCTACTCGCTTCTCTTTCAGCTGTTCAATAACATAATCAGGAGCCACTTTACCTAGCTCACTTAAGCAATCATCGGTCTTGTCGTTGCCGTATCGCACGTAGATATCACATACTGCGTATAACTGCTCCGGAGAACCAGAGATCAAATACGCCTTCTCGAACGATTTAGTCGATTTGTCGATATCCAGCTCTTCTTGTAGTACCCCATTCAAGTACCAGTAGTAGCTGTTATCTTTTGCAAGTTCTGCTGCTACTTCAATCTCTTTGGCTGCTGCTGCCTTGTCTTCAAGGCGAACCAAAGTTAATGATTTAGAATAGTGCATCGCTGCATTGTCCGGCACGTTCTTCAAACCACGATCCAACACCTCGACCGCTTGTTGATCTTTATTCTGAGCTCGGAAGTTATCCGCGTAGCTCAGCCAAACTTGAGCGTCTTTCTGGTGAGTATTAATCAACTCAAGATAAATCGTTTCCGCTTTATCCCATTCATTGTGCCAACGGAGCACGTCAGCGAACAACAATTGAAACTTTTCAGATTCTTGTGATTCCAAGAATGTGATTAACTCAGCGACAGGTTGTTCGATTTGTGCTTTCTGTTCTTTATCTAACGTATTGTAATCACGTACTAAGTTCGATGTTGCTGAATGACGAACCATAGAATCTGTATCGCTAAGCAAAGGCGAAACTAACGCCCAACGGTGCTCAAGTTGATATGGCGAAGAACCGATAATCGAAGCCTCACGAACTTCAGGGTTTTGATCTTTCAAACCTCTTGCCACCGCCACCAGCGCATTCTGGCTTGGGTATGAAGCAAGCTCTTGCAGTGCACCTGTACGATTTTCTATAGATTGGTTCTGATCTTGTGCCATGTAAGACAACTGTTGAATACGGGTTTGAGTGTCCGTCATTTCGAGCACTTGATTGATATTTTTTGCCGGTGCGTCAACAGTTTGCTGAACGCTATTCGCTGCTATTGCTGATGTTGAAATCAATGCGGACGTTGAAACTAATGCGGACGTTGAAACTAATAGAGCAACAGCCGTCGCTAAACTCTTCTTCATCATAGTATTACCTTAAACTGGAGAACTTAGCCTGTCCTTAGACTCGTATCTGATTAAATTTGTCTTGGATCTGTTGACCCAAAAAACGAGTTAAAACTTGGTCTCGAACGTAATTTGTTGCGCTTGTTTTGCACGATGTGCCATCAATACTGAATCACTGAATTTGCCATGAGCAACCGGATGCCCCATCGCACGAGCGATATAAGCCATCGACTTGTCGACATGAGAAAAGAACTTGTGCCAACCTGCACATAAGTAGTTCAAGCCCGGTTCGCCTGCACGAGTTTTGATAAAGCGGTTTTTAGGACATTCGCCATGACAAGCAAACTTGTAATCACACTGCTGACATTGACTGGTCATTGTACGTGATTTAGCGAAACCAAACTTTTGCTGTGGTGCGCTGTACGCCAAATCATCAAGCTTCTCGTGATGAATATTGCCAATCTTGTATTCAGGGTAAACATAGTGGTCGCATGAGAATACGTCGCCATTAGGCTCCATCGCGAGGCCTTTACCGCAGATTTCATTCAGAGTACAAAGCGGGTTAGGACGCCCTATCCATGTTTCTAAACTTGCTTCAAAATACTGAACGAACACTTTACCGATGTCGTTCTTCGCCCACTCATCAAATACAGAAATAAGGAAGTTACCCCAAGCCAAGTCCGACACACACCACGATTCCATAATCGAGTCTTTATGGCCGGGGATCAGGCGTTTGTCGCCTTGCTTAAGTTGCTCACTCACTTGAGACGTTTGTGGCGCAACCGTTCTAAAGGTTTTTTGCTCAACGATAGGGATAAACTGCATTTGCGGTGACTTCACCACATCACGTAGGAAGCGATACACCTCAAGTGCATTTTGACTGGTGAGGTTATTCACACAAGTCAGCGTTGCGAATTTCACTTGGTGTTTGTGCAGCAGTTCAACGGCCGCCATCACTTGTTTGAATGTACCACGGCCTGCTCTGTTGACACGATACGCGTTGTGCAGCATTTCAGGGCCATCAATACTCAAGCCGATTAGGAAATTGTTCTGTACTAAGAATCGCCCCCAGTCGTCATTCAATAATGTGCCATTGGTTTGCAGATCGTTTGAGATCAACACACCTTCAGGTCGGTACTTTTTCTGTAGTTCAACCACTCTTTCAAAGTACGCTAAACCCAGCATGGTCGGTTCACCGCCCTGCCATGAGAAGATAATTTCAGGCGTATTTTGACCTTCGATGTATTGTCGGATGTAGGTTTCTAACGTCTCATCATCCATTCTTGGAGAACTGCCTTTCTTGTACTCCAACAAATCTTGCTTACTTAGGTAATAACAATATTTACAGTCAATGTTGCACGCTGCGCCAATTGGCTTAGCCATAACATGCAAGCGTTTAGACGCTTTACCATTGTATTGTGGACCTTGAGTAATGTGCATGATTTATCTACCTATCTTAGTGTCTGTAGCCATCATAATGCCTATTTCAGTCAGTGGCATGTTATACCCTTTATAACCAATAGGAATGACCTTAAACGTTAAAATTGCCCTCTATTTCGAACATTCGAGGCACGTGATGAAATTTTTCAATTACAAACAATTAGCGGCGATCAGCAGCGTCACCATGACTATTTTCCTAAGCGGCTGTGCGAGCGTGCCTACACACCCTATCGCCCAACAAATCGACCAAGAGATGGTGCTAGTTGAAGGTGGTACATTCACCATGGGTTCGAACGATCCTGAAGCGACCAAAGCAGAACGACCAGCGCGAGATATAACTGTAGATAGTTTCTACATTGCGAAGTTTGAGGTGACTCAAGAATTGTTCGAATCGGTGATGGGTTCATCTCTCAGTTATTTCCAAAACCCACAAGTTCCGGTCAATAACTTAAGTTGGCAACAGGCGAACTACTTCGTTGAACAATTGAACGAACTTACAGGTGAAGAATACCGTCTGCCGACTGAAGCTGAATGGGAATTTGCAGCGAAAGGTGGCAACAAGAGCAAAGGCTATACTTACAGTGGTTCCAATAACTTAGATGATGTTGCGTGGTACTCAGCAAATTCTAAAAATAGCGCACAACCAGTCGGGCTAAAGAAGCCAAATGAACTAGGCTTATATGACATGACCGGAAACGTGGGTGAGTTTGTGATTGATGCCTTCGATGACACCTTCTACCGATTCGGTCCAACAGACAATCCTAACAACGCAAAACACAGCGACGTTGGTTTATCACATAAATCGGTTCGCGGTGGCAGCTTTGCTTATGACGAAAATGAATCTGAAAGTTACCGTCGCGACTTCGCAAGCCAATCGATCACTATGTCAGATATGGGCCTGCGTTTAGTTAAGGATACGAACTAACTAAGGCTCTGAACTAGCTAGAGATGCGAACTAGCTAAAGGTGCCGACGGTTATGACTCAACAATCTTCACCAACAATCCTAAAAATACGATTCGCACTGTACACACGTTAGAAATCTGACCAAACGTTAGAACTTTGCTGCAATACTGAATAAGGAAACTCTATGCAATATACCAAGCTTTCAGGACTGACACTCGCGTTACTCTGTGCTCTCCCAGCTTCGGCTGCAGAAAAGCCAGATCTAGTCCTTCAAATCACGGTAGATGGCCTGCGCGCAGATCTAATCGAACGATATAAGCATAACTTCGGTGAAGGTGGTTTCCGGTACTTAATGGATGACGGCACTTACTACACCAACGCGAACTACCAACATGGCAACACGGAAACGATCGTGGGCCATGTGTCGCTTGCAACCGGTGCGCCACCGAGCGTACACGGCATGGTAGGTAACGTTTGGTATGACCGTAGCGAAGAGCGTTTGGTGTATAACGTAGAAGACGGCAACTACAAAATGTTGACCTCTGGCGCAGGTGTCGACAAAGCAACTGAGATCGACCCAACGCAAAAGACAGCACAGGGCGATGGACGTTCTCCGGAGCCAATACTTTCCACCACGTTTGGTGACGAGTTGACGATTTCCAATAGTGGCAAGTCAAAAGTGTTCGGTGTATCAGTGAAAGACCGCGGCGCTATCTCATTGGCGGGACACACTGGTAAAGCCTTCTGGTTCTCCAAAGCGCAATCTGAGTTTGTCACCAGCAACTATTACTACGACGAGTATCCAGATTGGGTATCACGTTGGAACGAGAAAGCAATTGCTGCTCAGTACTCGAAACAGAAGTGGGAGCTCTCATTACCACGTGACAAGTACACGCTTCAAGAACACGATACCGAACACAAAGTGAAACTCGGTGACTTCCAACGCACCTTTCCTCACCCTTATGGCCCTGCAAGTTACAAGTACTACAGCACAACGCTAACCGTTAGCCCGGCCGGTGACGAGATCACAGAAAACTTTGCAAGCACACTGTTGATGCAAGAGAAGCTAGGCCAAGGTGAAGTGACTGATTATCTGTCTGTGAGTTTCTCATCAAACGACTACGTGGTGCACTTATACGGCCCTGAAAGCCTAGAAACAGAAGACAACCTAATTCGACTTGATAAGACGATCGCCAAGCTTCTTAAAACCGTTGATAACCAAGTCGGGCTAAAAAATACATTAATTGTGTTGTCTGCCGATCATGGTGTCCCTGAATCTTCACCTGCGGCAAATGCGCTTGGCTTTAATCAAGCTCAATACTTCAATAAAGACACATTGCTCTCGAGTGGTGTTGAGAAACGATTGAAGGATGAATTTGGTCTAACCAAAGACGCAATTCGCTTGTACGCACAGCCTTATATCTATCTGAATCACGATTTAATCGCAGAGAAAAAACTTGACCTAGCTAAAGTGCAGGAAGCGATCGCCGATGAAATAGCGAAAGTGAAGGGTGTGGCGTTTGCAGTATCAAGCAGCGATATTGCAGCAAACCGAGTGCCTGATACTCATGTGATGCAGCTAATCAAAAACAACTACCACCCTGCTCGTTCAGGTGACGTGTATGTGGTATTTGCACCGCGTAGTTACATTAACGATATGGAAGGCCTTCAAATCGCCTCTACACATGGCTCGCCATGGAAGTACGATACGCATGTCCCTGTAATCTTCGCAGGCTACGACGTTGAAGCTCAGAAGATCTCGCGGGCAATCACGCCATACGACATTGCGCCAACACTTTCGAACAAACTAGGGATAACCCAACCAAGTGGATCAATTGGAGAGGTGTTACAAGAGGTCACTGAGTAGACTATACCTCTAAGGTTTCGTGAGCTAGATTTCGAATCCAGAACCCACTCATTAAAAGAGTCGTTTATCATATTCAGACTGATTCAGTCGAAACAGATAAGCGGCTCTTTTTGATCGATAAAGGATAGATTGAATCTAACCTAGTTCTTACCAGAATATCGAAACGCTTCTCTGGTCAACTGATCCAACTGGTCATCATTCATCTTGTTGTGCACAACCGTGATACGGCCTAAATAAACCAGTGGGACTTCTGCTTCACGCTCTTCCAAATGAAACTTGATCGCCTCGGCCGTTGCCACACCAAGATCATCACTCATTCTCATTGGAGTCGCATCCAATTCATCCGTACGAATCTTTTCAATCTCTTTCGCTGTACCGCCCCAACCCGTCACATAGATTTCAGACAACATGTCGGCATTGTTTAGTGCATCCACCGCTCCCATGGTCATCGCAGTATTGGCATTGTGAACCATGGTCACCTCGGGGAAATTACCGAGCACTAAACGAATCCCATCGGCACCGCCTATCTTCTGGTATTGCCCAAAGTGCTCATACACTGTTAACCAATCACCTTTCTCTTCTACGCAATCAATGAAACCTTGCGAGCGTTGAGTATCGGTTATGCCCGGTATCCCACGATTCGCTGAAAATTCTACGTCGTTGCCGAGCTCTTTCACCACATGGTCGCACAGGACATCGGCCCCCATCGCACTTGAAAAATCGAACCAGCTATCCGGTTGATGTTTCCATTGTTCATTGGGCGTATGAAAAGCCCAAATAAAGGTTTTGAACTCTGTCGAAGCAGACAGTTTTTGAATATTCTCAGCTTGAATACCCAGCTCAGAAGGGCCGAAAATAACGAAGTCGTAAGGGGTTTCAGAGTTCAACACTTGTTCGGTGTATTGGGTCTGCAATGAGTGCTCAATTTGCCTTGAGGTGAACTCGCTGATCTCAAATGGTAACTCCAAAGCGACGAGCCTTTGCTTCAATGCTGTGTAATTTCTTGTCCAAAAGTCAGAAATATCTGCACTTGGGTAAATTAATGCAATTCTTACCGGTTTTTCTACCGACATAGGAGCCAAAAGAATCGGTTCGCCACTCACAGTCTCTTGAAATTTTTCGAGTTTCTGAGCATCAGCCTCCACCCTCATCCGGTCAGACTTGGCGTACAAAGGGAGGGAAAAACACGCTGTCAGTAGGGTTAGCAAGACGTTTTTACAAATTTGACCCGGCATAACTGTTACCAAATGTTTGAATGTTTATTAACATTATTATAAATATAGAGCGATTATAAGTTAAAGCGTTTTATAAGCCATATGAATAAGAGATTAAATTTTGCGAGTTTGTTGCTCGCTATTACTTGCTACTCTCAGAGTTTTGCGGGTAATCATGAAGACGATTTCTTCCAATATGCTGAAGAAAAAGTGATGCGTGCGGTTTCCAACCAGCGAACGTGGAATGGCCCCACACAAGGCCCTGCCGTGCGCCATGAAAAGAACGTTATTTTTGTAGCGTCTGATTTACGTAATGGTGGCGTTTATGGCGTTGGGAAAGGCATATCTGAAGCCATTTCTAACATCAATTGGCACCTTAGATTCATCGATGGATTAGGCTCAGAAGTGCGCCAAGGTGCAGCTATCAGGAAAGCGATTGGTTTTGAACCCGATGCCATTGTTTTGGGCGGCATTGACGCTGTCCGACACAAAACCATTTTGAAACAAGCTGAAGATCTGGGAATCGTTGTCATTGGATGGCACGCGACTGAACTTGTCGGTGGTAATCCAGAAATAGGTTTATACACCAACATCACCACCGACCCTCTCGATGTGGCGGAAGTGGCCGCGCTACTCGCGATTGTAAACTCAAACGGTCGAGCGAGAACCGTGGTGTTCACCGACCCTAACTATGAAATCGCGATGATCAAAGCCAACGCGATGGTCAATACCATCAAGCGTTGCAGCACTTGTGATGTACTTGAGCTTAACTATTTACCGCTCGATAAAATTGCCGAGCAAATGCCTGCGACATTAAAGAACCTAGATGAGAAGTACGGCGAGAAAGTCACTCATCTTCTGGCAATCAACGACCTGTACATTGACTATGCTATCCCGTCTTTGGAGTCAAACCTCGAGGAGTACCGGTTAATACCACAAAATATCTCAGCGGGTGACGGTAGCAAGGCCGCGTACAAAAGAATCAATAGCGGTCAATTCCAACTGGCAACAGTACCTGAGCCTTTATATCTACAAGGCTGGCAAATAGTCGACGAACTCAACCGAGCATTTAATCACATGCCGCCAAGTGGCTACTCTGCCCCTGTGCATCTCGTCACGCCCGATAATGTTGAAGAGCTCATCAGCCAGTCAGACAAAGGCATCTACGACCCTAAAAATGGCTACCGTGAAGCGTATCTGAAAATTTGGAAGCCACAATGAAATTACCTCAGATAAACATCACCCAACGACTCATTATTTCGAACCTGCTTTCGCTTTTGATTGTCAGCTTTGCTGTCATCATGGTGATTCGATCTCTCTATTACGTCGAATCGACGCTTAAAAACGAAACTTCTACACACGTATCAGACTTGATTGTTAACTCTGAAATCAGCCGACGCGTATTTACGCTCACCTCTCGAGTTAAGTTACTTGAACAGACTTTTTTGTTCAGTGAAACCACACTGTCGGAAGAAGCATTTAATGTGGATTTCCAGCTTCAACGACTCAGAGACCTATCAACTAACGAAGGTTTCTCACAAAAGATTGATGCCTTTATCGATAACTTCCATCGTTTCTTAGGCAGTTCGCTCGCATTAAATCGAATTCTAAAGCAGACCAATCAAATCGACGCCACCTTAGCCGAACAGCTTGATCAGCTCGAATTTGCGATAGCCGACAGCAAGCTTAGGCACTTAGACCAACCAAATTTCATTCGTTATAACAATGAATTGGATCTCATCAACATGTTGAGAGAGTCGTTTCTCACTTCAGGAAAAATGGTTGGAGACATTCACAGTCGCATCACGCCAGAAACGGAGAAAGTACTGCTTATCGAGGTCGAGAAAGAACTCGATATATTCTTACTCCACTTAGAAAACGTTGATATAGAAACGACGGCGGTTATTGCTGAGAAGAAAAGAATCAATCGAACGGTGAAACGATACAACGCCGCTTTGAAGCGCATTAGAGCTAATCTGGAGCAGCGTTGGCTGGTGATGGCTTCGCTCTTAGTCGCTCAAAGCGACCTGTTGGAGATGGTAGAAAAAACCGAGTCACGCGTACAAAGCCAAGCCTTAGAATTAACCGACCAGCTTGAAAAAGAGATCGGTTTATCAAGACTGAACGCCATTATTATCAGTTTTTCAGCCGTTGTATTATCGATGTTATTGGTTCACCACGTTGTTCGACACCACATTCGAAAGCCACTCAATGCACTCAGGCATGGTTTTGATCGTCTAGAGTCTGGAAGCCTAAAAAACCCAATTAACTTGGGCCGAAGTGACGAATGGTCTCACTTAGAGAAAGCCTATAACGATATGGCTTCAAGGCTATCTAAAGCATACCTAGACCTCACGGAAGAAAAAAAGAACTTCGACTTCCTCGCCCACCACGATCCACTGACCAGTTTGGCAAATCGACTATTGGCAACCAAACAGTTAGATGAAGAGATCAGGAAATCCTATGAGAACAACGCCTCTTTCTTGCTGTTCTACCTCGACATTGACGAGTTTAAGACCATTAATGATTCTTTAGGGCATGCACCAGGTGACAACTTATTAGTCAATGTCGGGCACATATTGAGTAACTTAGTGGGTGATAAAGGATTTGTTGCCCGAATGGGTGGAGACGAGTTCTTGGTTGTTTACTCAAACATTGGGTTAGACGAAGGCGAACCTATCGCAGACCGCTTAAATCAAGCGTTAAGAAAGCCTTATTACATCGATGATAATTCTATTTTTGTATCGGCGAGTATTGGTGTGTGTGAGTACCCTACTCATGGTTTAGATCGTGAAACTCTAATCAGGAATGCGGACACAGCAATGTATCACGCAAAGCGAAACGGCCGAGATCAATATCGCGTCTACGCGGACGAAATGACTCACGAGGTAAACGACTTGATTGAAACCAACATGGGGCTTCATCAAGCCATTGCCAATGACGAGCTTGAAGTCTTCTTCCAACCCAAAGTTAACTTAGACTCGCAAGACATCATTGGTGCCGAGGCTCTAATACGTTGGCGCCACCCTAAACTGGGCTTATTGCCACCCGTCGATTTCCTTGAGGTTGCCGAAAAAAGTGATCTCATTATCGACATTGATAAGTGGGTATTTAAGAAAGTAGCGAATCTGATTACCGAATGGCAACGCACGGGAATGGACCTACAAGGCGTGATTTTTTCCATCAACTTCTCAGCGAGAATGTTCTATATGACCGATCTGGCAGACCAGTTACAAGTGATACTCGACGAAACGGATTGTCAGCCTCATCAACTGCTTCTGGAAATCACAGAAAGGGATATGATGCGAGATTTCGAGACCTGTTCAAGGACCATCGAGGTACTTCATTCTAAGGGTTACAAGATCGCTATCGATGATTTTGGAACGGGTTACTCTTCGTTGTCGGTGTTGAAGAATCTTTCCGCCGATTGCGTAAAATTAGATCGAAGCTTTATTGAAGATATTAACTCGTCAAAAGTAGATTATGAGATTACTTGCGCGGTTCTCAAGCTCGCGCAAATACTCGATTTCTCAGTGATTGCAGAAGGCCTTGAAACCCAGAATCATGTAACGACTCTACGCCAGATCGGTTGTAAATATGCTCAAGGCTATTTCTTCGCGCGACCTTTGCCTATTGATGATTGGGTGTCCTACTTCTTGCTTAACTCAGAACAGAGCCCAAAAGAGGCTTAGTATCCGTTACTTAAATGAAATAATTCAGTAAGTTAAGTTCCTTCACTGATTTATGATCAAACAAGGGCTGCCTTCGGGCAGCACCAAGCGAAACATATCTGAAGAGTCCCACATGACTCTAACTTGCAGGTCAATATCCCGCTCCCTTGCAATAAACGCCGCTTACCTCAGCTCAAGGATACTGGCTTTCTTTCCATTTGAAATTGTGCGAATGCTTTCTATAAAAAAGCCCTTTAGAAGCTAACTTGATAACTCTTTTGCTGCCGCTTTGAGCTTAGTGCGCAACCACTTGTGGCTAGGTTCGTTAGTGCGACTGGGGTGCCAAATCATACACATATCGAGGTCTTCCAATTCGAATGGCAAAGGCAGAGTTTTAACGTCATATTTTTCAGAAAAGCAACGCACCGATGACATAGGTAGCACTCCAATGTAATCAGAGCCCTCAATAACAGGCAGCATCTCAACAACGCCAGCAGCTCGATAGACTATTCTACGTTTTTCAAGGTCACTGTAGTGTTCAGAACTCAATAAGCTTCTACGTGCATGCCATCTTGAAACAACCACATGATCAAGTGATAAAAACTGTTCCATATCGATAGTGTCACCAATCGTGGGATGGTCTTGACGGCACACCACCACCAGTTCCTCTTTAGAGATCACCTCATGCTTGAGCATGGTTCTTCCTCTTGGCGTCATATCGATAATGACATCATGTCTTTGAAGCCTTAAATCAGACTCGTAATCTTCCGTAAATAGAGGATGAACTTCTAATGCGATACCAGGTGCGACTTGACTGATTAACTGCATGACTCTTGGCATCATTTCATAACTCGCTGCGGAAACGCAGGCAATTGAAAACACACGGCCAGAAGTTTTAGGGTCAAAATCTCTTGATGCGGATAAGGTAGAAGTAAAGTTTTTAAGCGCAGCAGCCATTGCAGGATAGATATCAATAGCGAATGTGGTTGGCTCTACGCCAGAAGTAGTTCGATGAAACAGTGGCTCGTCATAGATATCTCTCAACCTTGCAAGCGCTTTGCTCACAGCTGGCTGGCTTATATCCATGCGATTAGCAGCCCTAGATAAGTTCTGCTCTTCATAAATAGCGACAAATATAGGAATTAGATTGAGTTCGGTACTTTTCATACAGTTCCATATTAAAGAAGCAGGTTCCCTATAGTAGAGAACCTGCCGATTTTGTTCGATGCGAATGACTAAAGTTTGCTACTTAGTTCTATCTTTTAAGTCTGGCAAGGCTTTAGGGATTTTCAAGCGGTCGAAAATTGAACGAGAATTGCTTGAGTTGGATTTATCACTGGGTAATTTACGTAAGCTTTTCCATAAACGAGTAAATACGTTTTTGTCTTCACGCCCTAGTTGAAGCGCTTCACTATCTTCTAGCCAACGCTTTTGTCCATTCAATTTACCAAGTTGGGCTTTATCCAGCTCTAGCTGAGAGGTTTCGTTTCGTAATTGACGATAGATAAAGGTTCTTAATGCAGCCCAATTACCTTGCTTAAGTAAACGACGTAGTACCAACCAACCTGGTGTTGGGCGGTTCGCATAATAACGTTTAACAGAAACAAAGCACGCCACACTGAACAACAATGCCAGACCAACGCTAATAAACACTGACATGTAAGCCTTGATGAAAGATTGGACTGTGTGTTTGGCTTCAAACAGATTCCCTTTTATCACCACGGTTTCAAGGCGTTGATTTTTGCTGTCCCACCACTGAAATGAAAACTCTGGCAACGTAAATTCACCGCCCTGCTGAATAACATAAACCGTCTCCTCAATTCGACTGGAACGGTAGTTACCACGATCTTGAGTATCATCTAAACGATTAGGTTGCGGGTAAGCTTGGTACTGCTGGGTCGATTCATTGTTCAACACATCCGGCAGTAATACAGAAAGGCTGTCTTTTGCCTTGATGGTTACCGTTCGAGTAATGGCATCGCCTACTTTTAAGTTTTCACTCGAGCGTAGCCATTGTTGCTCTGTATCTACTTCTGTTGCAGAAAACCAAGGCGATTCATTATCAAGTAAACCTGAAGGTAACGAAGCTTCAAACTTAATTGGCTGCGTGTAAAGCGTGCCGCCAACGTTAGAACCATCAGGTGCAGAAACTTGGACGCGAACCGGCACGGTTGGAATGACAAACTCGCCAGAAGTCATCGGATAAAGTGTCACTTCCCATCGTTGACGCGACCATGTAGTGCCATTGACCCGTTCCGTGTAGTTAGTTGCGAGTTGGTTACGTTGCTTAGCAATCACGTTAGGGATTTCGATACTGCCGATTCGAGTCCCTCCTGTTAACCAGCGCGGCGTCGCCACCTCAATATTTAGAATTACCTGCTCATTAACGCTCACTTTAGTCGGCGTTATCTTATCGCCTGACTTTGGCTTTTCCCCTACCCAAGCGATAAGCTCAACGTCACCACTTTTTTGGAGATCGAAGATATCGGCAGCAGAAGCAACAAAAGGAGAAAACCAACTCAATATAAGAGTCATCGACAGTAACCACTTATGGGATCTGAATCGCACTCTCTTTGATTGAATGGCTTCAAGAGCTAAATCATATCGACTCATTGGGTTTGCTCCTGTTTTGGCGCCTGTTCGATAGAAGGCGCAGGATCTCTTAACTGAATTTGGAATTTGGATTTCAAGAAGAACTTAGGGTCCGCTTCTACGCGCTTCAACCACTTGTCGGCAAGTTCTTGGCTGCCCAAGATTTCATTGGCGTTAAGCGTTTCCTTGAGCATCAATTCCGCTACCGTTTCTTCTTCAGCACCATCACCCGTTCGCGGCTGATCGTCTTCGAGTTCTAAAGATTCTTCAGGACCATCTGTGGTTCCAGACTGACTTTCACTGGTTCGGTTAACCTCTTCAACAATCCCACTAAGCACTGCAAGATTGTTTTCGACATCTGTTCTTAGTTCTGGTGACAGATCCTCTTTCTCGCTTAATGATTTCAAAAGGTCTCGCGCCGCAAGATATTCACGCTGTCTGGCTAACGCACTGGCCGCGTTGTATAAACCAAGATCAGTTTTGGTTTGCAAGAACGCACTGTGAGCGAGCTTAAAATCACGAGCATAGTAGTAAGCCGCGCCTTTTCTCATTGGGTCAGTAAAATGTTTTGCCGCTTCAAGGTATTCCTTCTGGTTCAACAGGCGTTGACCTTGCTGGTCGGGCGTTAACCATAAGTCCCACCACCATTGAGCGGTCTTATCCCAAGCCGTAAGTGACTCCACCACAACTGGTTTCTCAGCGGTTAAGTTGACTGTTTTCGCCAAAGTGTCTGGTGAATACATGCTGCTTGTGATCATCAAACCAACGACACACCACTGCACCAACCACCCTTTTCTGAACCATAGCAACATAATGAAAGCCATTGGAATAAGCAGTCCATAGCCCATGTCTTTCCAAGGCATTGAAGATTCGCCGTTGAGCTGCATGTTTCTTTCAACCGCTCTGTTCAGTTGTTGGATATCCGAATCATCAACGGTCACCTCAACCACTCGTCCGCCCGTCTTGCTCGCTAAGCTACGCAGTGAATCGAGATCGACTGGATTATCACTCACCACATTGCTATTTCCTGCGGCTAGAATGAGCAACTGATACGGATTGTCGTTAAAGAAACTCTCGTACGCCCTAATGGTGCTTGGGTTTACACCATCTGATACCAACAGTACAGAAGAGCCTAACTCACCAGACAGTTGCTGATTAATCAATGGCAGTGCTTCTTCTGCTGACTTACCTGATACCGGCATGATATCGGGAGTGATAGCCGCTAGAAACGGTTCGAATACCTTGCTGTCTTGAGTGACGGGCATCGCGACGTGTGCGCTGCCTGCGTAAACCACTAAGCCCGTATTACCGCCTTTCCGAGCTGCCAATAAGTCTCTAATTTTCTGCTTAGATCGTTCCAAGCGACTCGGTGGTAAGTCTTTAGCGAGCATGGATTCACTGTTATCAAGCACAACCAACATCGACGCTTTGTCTTCACCAAAAGGCGAAGCCTCACGTTGCCATGTTGGGCCAGAACAGATAATGATGGCGATAGTTACAATCACCACCAATAGCTTCAATGGCAGCTGCTTACGCCAGCCTGTTTCGCCAATCGTCAATGCATCACGTAAGTGTGCAGGTAGAATGTCTTTCCACGTTGGTTTGGTCTCTTCTCTCCAACGAACCCATAACAGGAAGAACATCGGAATAAAGGCCAACAACCACAAAGGTCGGATAAAATGAAACTGGGTGAATAACTGTTGTAGAGTGAGAGAATCAGGCATCATCCTCTCCTTTCAATTTTTTATTTTTAGAAGCCAAAAGCGACCTTCTACGTAAAGTCGCCAGACTAAAGGCAGTCAGATACATCACAACAACAATCGCCATTAAGTAATGGTGCAGCCCCTGTTTAGGACGATAAGTGGTACTTTCATATAACTGTGGTTCTAGTTCACCGATTTGAGCGTAGGCTTTGGTCAGTTCGTCGCGGTTAAGCGCCTCAAAGGCTTCGCCACCAGACTCTTGAGCCACTCGTTTGATGGTTTCCATATCCAAAGCCACTTCACCAACGGTTTGTGGGTCACCCATAGCGATCACGTGAATACGAACGCCTTTCGCCTTCGCCACTTTGGCGGCATCAATCGGTTCAACAAAGCTTCCCGTATCATTACCGTCGGTTAGTACGATCACGACCTTCTCTTTTTCGTTGGCATCAACACTTGAATCTTGAACGGCAACACTTTGCTTTTCGCTTTGTTCAAACACCTTAATCGCCAAGCCAATTGCATCACCTAAGTGCGTGCTTTGCCCTGCCATAGCGACATCGGTTTGATTAAGCAGTTCAAGCCACACATCTTGGTCAGCTGTAAACGGTGTTTGTACAAACGCTGCATCACCAAAAAGAATCAAACCGAGTCGATCCCCTTTTCGGGTAGTCGCAAAATCAGCCAGCACTTCTTTGGTCGCGTCCAAACGAGATATTTTATCGCCCCGCTTAGAGGTAAAGTCTTGTTCTGCCATTGAGCCAGATAAATCGACCACTACCATCACATCACGACCTAATTGTTCGCGAACTTGCGGCTCACCAAGAATGGTTGGTTTAGCGAGCGCGCACACCACTAATGCCCAAGTAATAATGAGCGTGGTTCGTTGCCACCAGCTTGGTGTTAGCTGGCTTGCCCCTTCAGACGGCGCTTCACCAATAGCTTCAACCAATTCACTGAAAAATGGCACCTTGATGGCCATTTGCTTAGTTCGATAAGCTGGCACGGCAAAGTAGACCAACAACGGCAAAGGCAGCGCGATAAACCACAGTGGGTGCGCGAATTCAAAGCTGGCAGATAAACTATCAAACATTATCTTGCCCCTCTGGTTTCGCTTGTACATCTGGTTTATGAATTTTTAGCCACATCATCGCGGTTTGAATCACCTCTAAACGCTGTTCAAAGCTCAAACGCACATTAGGGTCAATTAAGCTCTGCATCCATAATTCTGAGATTTCATCGGCAAAGAACGCATTGCTGTTTTCACTTGTGTTAGCGCTAACAGGCAGATAAGCGTTTAGACGGTTTACATAGGCTTTTCCAAACAGCTTTGCATTACTGCTGTCTAGGTAACGAAGTACCACTTTGAGGACTTTAAAGGTTCGTTCAGTTGAGTTCTTGTCTCTTGCATCCAGTACCATGAGTTCTTGAAGCGCTTCTTTGCGATAACGGTTATTCCACCACCTTAACGCCAAGCGATAAGCCAGATAGATAGCGACCAATAACAGAATAACGCCAAGGATCTTCCAGCCGATAGTTTGAGGAGCCCAGCTCACACTGTCAGGAATCGCTACATCGTGCAGTTCGCGGAGGATATAGGTACTTGGGGGAGTATGTTCAACAGCCATTTAGCGCCCTCCCACTAGCTTCTGCAGCTGTGATATGTGATTGCCCGACGTGTCTAATTCTATATAAGGGAGGTTTTTCATCGCCATCAATTTAGCAAGGGACTGTTTCTGAAGTGCCGCTTTCTGAGCAAGACTTTCACTCGCGAGGTTTACCTTAGATTGGCTATCCAGATTAAGTTGAAAACGACCATCACCCACCACCCAGTTTGCGCTTGCAAGATCTTGAGGCAATGACTGTTCTAATGGGTCGGTGACCATAATGGCCAAGATATCGTTGTGTTGCTGTAACTGCTTTAGTCGATCGAGATGTTGTTCTCGGCAGTCTCGCCAGTCACTAATGAATATCAAGGTTGATTGCTTGAGTCTCATTCGCTTGATCAGTTCAATCCACTGGCTAAAACCAACACCCTCGCTGTCACTCACACTCACGTCTAAGCTTTGATTAGCCTTGGTAAGATGCTTTAACTGAGCCAATAAATCAGACTGTGAACGCTGCGCTTTGGTATGAAAGAGCTTTTGGTGTGACGCTAAAACGAAGCCGACACGATCACCATCTTTAAGCACTCGCCATCCACACAGTGCAGCGACTTCGGCAGCCACAACGGATTTCATGGTGTTTTGAGAAGCAAAAAACATCGAACTGCGCTGATCAACACAGATCATCACATTACGGTCTTTCTCTTCGGTATAACTACGAACATGAGGTTTACCTGTTCGCATCGTAACTTTCCAATCGAGGTTACGAATATCATCACCCAATTGGTAATGACGTAATTCTTCGAAGTTCAAACCACGACCACGGAACAAAGAGTTATGTCTGCCCGAAAGTACGCTGCCCGCTTTTAAATGAGGTAACAGTGAAAATGACTCAGCTTGAGCCTGAATTCGCACTAACCTTGAATAGTCACAGTACAGTCGAGGATCAAGGCCTTGCGGTTTAGGAGCTTGTGTTGGCTTCGCCATGACGCCCCCTAGTTATCCGATCTCAACATTATCAAGCAGTTCTTCAACCACTCTTTGATGGTCAACACCATCGGCTAATGCATCGTAAGACAACGAGAATCGGTGGCCTAATACGGTTGGTAACATGGCACGCACATCGTCTAACGTGACGTGGTCACGCCCTTGTAGCCAAGCATAAGCGCGAGCACATTTATCCAATGAGAT
The DNA here is from genome assembly GCF_021728015.1 of Vibrio sp. G-C-1. Classification (NCBI taxonomy): domain Bacteria; kingdom Pseudomonadati; phylum Pseudomonadota; class Gammaproteobacteria; order Vibrionales; family Vibrionaceae; genus Vibrio; species Vibrio sp. G-C-1. The sequence continues at coordinate 212,886 of NZ_JAKKCR010000008.1, forward strand.
TGACGCGCGTGGGCTTGAACCAATCTCAATCCACTTTGATAGATTTGATTCTGGGTAACGTTCTGGCTTACGTGTCGCCATCACCAAAGCCACAATGTAGTTCTCAACTAAATCGGAAACGGCAATGTCTGGAAGTTGGCGGCGCGCTTCAAGCACCAATTCAGGTTCGATGTGTTGCGGTGTGACTAGCTCTGAGCTAGTTTCACTGCCAAGTTCTTCGCTGCGCACCAATCGAATGATGTCGCGTTCAGCTTCATCTTCTGGATAGTCGACCGTCACTTTCATAATGAAACGGTCCATCTGTGCTTCAGGCAGTGGATACGTACCTTCTTGCTCTACTGGGTTTTGAGTGGCTAGCACCATAAATAGATCTGGCAGAATATGAGTTTGACCACCCACCGTAATCGTCCCTTCCGCCATCGCTTCAAGCAGTGCCGCTTGCACCTTTGCAGGGGCACGGTTCACTTCATCGGCCAGAACAATGCTATTGAAAATAGGACCCGGTTGAAAGTGCAACTGAGGCTTTCCATCAAGCTCTTGATACACTTCTGTACCGGTTACATCTGATGGCAGCAGGTCAGGCGTAAACTGAATTCGACCAAAACTGGTGTTCAATAGATTCGCCAGCGATTTCACTGAACGAGTTTTCGCTGTACCGGGAAGTCCCTCTAAAAGCACATGCCCATTAGTCAATAACCCTATCACCAGAGCCCGAACGACGTGGCTCTGACCGATAACACTTTTCTCTGTTTGTTCAATCAGTTGGTTAATTGCTTGTTGCGCATGGTTCATAGGTCTTCCCTTAATTCAATCTGGCTGCGTACATCCTACTCACAAGCCCCATAACTATTAGTTATAAACGTGATAATTGCTCATAAGCGTGATAATTAGTTACAAGCGGAATAAGCAGCAAGCACAATAGCCAAGCTCACCTTATCGCTTTATTTAAACTTAGCTCTCAATTGGTTAATGGCCTCCGGCGGTGCCACTTTGCTCAGTGATGAAATACATTGCTCAAACGCCTTTGGTACGCCCGGTATATGGCTGTTTCGCGCCAACACTTCACACTGGGCATACAAGTGCTGTGGGTTACGGCTAAATTGGTAAGCCTTGTGCAGTGATTGACTTGCCGCAAGCACATCAGATTTCTCCAAAGCCAATCCGTACACGTACCAATATTGTGGGTCGGTTTGTGCAGTTTCAGCAGCTTGCTTAAGGTACTCCGTTGCTTGGTCGTAATCTTTCACACGAAGCAGAGACAATCCTGTGCTGTATGGCAAAACACTCGATTTAGGCTGAGCTTCAATACCTTGCTTCAACGTCGACAACGCTTTTGCTTCGTTACCTTGCGCTCGATACAAATCCGCCAAGTTGGCGTAGCTGTTTTCGAAGTAAGGCTCAATCTCGATAGCACCTTGATAGAACTCAATCGCTTTATCGTGCTGACCTAGATCGCGGTAAACGTTGCCTAGGTTAGTTCGTCCAAATCCTCTATCGGCATTAAATTGCTGTATCTCAATGTACTCTTCCAATGCAGGCTTGATTTGGTCTTTCTGCAGAGGGTTCATTTCTCCCCAATAACGTACCAATGCACCTGCGGTTTCTGAACGAATCGACAATACAGGGTCTTTCAGTAGCGGTTCTAAAATCTGCCAACGGTCAGTGAATGGAAAACCAGACGAGCCTTGCACCACGCCCAAACGGATCATTTCATCATCATGTTTCACCGCTCTTGCTAGCGAGATAAGCGTATTCTTACCCGTATTGCCGCCCAAACGTTCTAAGCTCGATGCACGAATAATATTGCTTAAGCTGGAGTCCTGAGCCGAGTATGCCAACGCATCCTCTGCACCTCTGTGCCCTATTGAGTCAGCATAAAAGGCAACGGCAAAATGTTGCTGATTACGATACTTAGAATCTGGGAACCACTCACCGATTTGCTTATCTGCCCACTGGTCAGTTTGGTCTTCATGACAGCTAGTACACACGTTCGGCGTTTTAATATGTTGGCTAATATCAGGACGCGGGATATGCCAACTATGGTCACGTCTTGGGTCGACCTCCATGTAAGTCGTTTCTGGCATGTGACAAGTCGTACATTGTGAAGCTTCGGTATTCGCCTCGTGGAAGGTGTGCTTTTCAGGCGTGTATTCAGAAGCAATGTGACATTGGCTACATACGGCTTCCTCTGCAATTTTTAATTCTGCGGTATGAGGATCGTGGCAGTTAGTACACGTGACGCCTTTCTCTGCCATCACTGATTGAAGGAAAGATCCGTAAACGTAATCTTCATCGTAGATTTGACCATCGTTGTGGTAAAGCTCAGGAGTAATCAAGCTCAAACGATACTTATCAAAGAATGACCCGTTCACGTGGTCACCCGTTTCATTTAACTGAGTTCGTCGGCCGTGGCACTGAGCACAGGTTTGGACTTGGTTGGTATGGATGATGTCTTTTGGTTGCAGGGTTGAGTTGCCCTCTTGGTAGATCCACTCTTTCACCGACTTCGACAAGTCGCGATCAAAACCATAATGCGCCGAGACTTGAGCATCCTTTCCGCCGTTAGCTTTTGCTGACTGCTCTTTGGTTAATTGAGCTTTTGCTAACTGGGCCTGCTCAACGTGCTCACTCGCAGGGCCATGACACGCTTCACAACCGACATTAATCTCAGACCAAGTAGTGTTGTAAGTATTGCTTGCGCTGTCGTAGTTCTTTTCTAGGTTCGTTGAATGGCAATCAGCACACATGAAGTTCCAGTTTTGACCGCTATTAGTCCAGTAGAATTCATCAGTGTTGGTGGTATCCGGGTAGAGGTTAAACCAGCGTTGACCGCCTTCGCCCTCAGTGCGAGAGTCCCAAGCGAAAGGAATCAACTGTACTCGACCGTCTTCAAACTCAACCATGTACTGTTGTAATGGTTCAAAGGCAAAGGTATAGCTGATTTTGTAATCTTTGAATTGCCCGTCTGGGCCTTCGATATTGACCCAGAACTCTTCACCCTTGCGAAAAAATCGGTTGGGTTTACCGCCATGAGTGACCGTTTGATCGTTGAAATCGCCTAATACAGATTCATCTGTAGCGTGTTTCATCGCCATGTCATGATGAGAGCCCTGCCACGCTTCGACTTCTTCACTATGACAATCAACACAAGCTTCCGAACCGACATACGTGGCTTTAGAGCCGATAGGTAAAACATCAGAGCTAGCGTGTGAAGCTACAGAACTGAGCTTTGAAGCCTCAGTGTTGCTATTAGGATCTTGCTCGTTGGCATAGGTGCTCAAACTGAACAGCGACAACATAAGTGGAGACAAGATTACGGATAATACTGCGACTCTCTGGTGTTTCAATCCGTTCACTAGCGAGCACAACCATGCAGACATAACATTCCTTGTTTTTATACATCCTTATGCTTACTAAGGTAGACGTAAAAACGACTAAAATACAATTATTTAGTGGCAATGAGCACGATAGTTGTGATTCATATTCACGACCGGGATTTACTCATCGATATGCGCATAAAAAAAAGAGCTCCTAGGAGCTCTTTGTGTTTTCAGTTTCATCAAGCTATCAGTTTCAATAAACCAGAGCTTACTTATTATGGTTCTCTTGAAGTTTCTCCATAACCTGATCCAAGCTAAAGCTTGCTGCTTTTTGGCGTGGTGGGTATTCGGCAAACGTTTCTAAGAACTCGCCTACATACGCTTGCGCAGGAACGAACATATAAGCATGGTCTAACAACCAGTCATAATAGGTATTCGAAGTAATGTCTGCGTTTTCGTATGGGTCCATACGCAGGTTAAACAGCTTAGGAAGACGTAACGTCACGAACGGTTCTGACCAAATCTGCATGGTACCCGTTGCACGTTGCTCCATGAACACCGCTTTCCATTGGTTGTAACGAAGCGCCGCTAAATCGCCATCATCGGTAAAGTAGAAGATCTCTGAACGACGGCCTTTTTCTTCTTCACCCGTTAGGTAAGGAAGGAAGTTATAACCATCTAAGTGAACCTTAAACGTTTTATCACCGGCAGTATGACCTTTCAGCAATTTCTCTTTGATTTGGTCATCACCAGCAGCGGCAACGAAGGTTGGCATCCAGTCCATGTGGTGCATGATTTCATTGGATACGGTTCCAGGTTCAATCTTACCAGGCCAACGGACCATTGCTGGTACACGGTATGCGCCTTCCCAGTTAGTGTTTTTCTCACCACGGAACGGGGTTGTACCCGCATCAGGCCAAGAGTTCATGTGTGGACCGTTATCCGTTGAGTAGAAAACGATGGTGTTGTCTTTGATTCCCAACTCATCCACTTGCTTCAATAGTTGCCCAACGTGTCGATCGTGCTCAACCATACCATCTGCGTAATTACCGACACCGGTCACACCTTTACTATCGGCTTTCACGTGCGTTCTAAAGTGCATACGTGTTGCGTTCCACCAAACGAAGAATGGCTTGTCCGCTTTCACTGCGCGATCCATGAAATCAAGTGCCGCGTCTAGTGTTTCTTCATCGACCGTTTCCATACGCTTACGCGTTAGTGGACCCGTATCTTCAATCTTGCCATCAGCAAACGACTTGATAACGCCACGAGGGCCGAATTTCTTACGAAACTCTGGGTCGGTTGGGTAATCTTCATTTTCTGGTTCTTCTTCAGCATTTAGGTGGTAAAGGTTGCCAAAAAATTCGTCAAACCCGTGTGCTGTTGGAAGGAATTCATCTTTATCGCCAAGGTGGTTTTTACCAAATTGACCTGTCATGTAACCCATAGGTTTCAGCATTTCTGCAATTGTCGCGTCTTCCGCTTGCAAGCCAATGTCTGCGCCCGGCAAACCTACTTTACTCAAACCTGTTCGTAATACACTTTGTCCCGTAATAAAGGTAGAGCGACCCGCAGTACACGATTGTTCAGCGTAATAATCGGTAAACATCATCCCTTCTTTGGCGATGCTATCAATATTGGGCGTTTTGTAACCCATTAAACCAAAGGTGTACGCGCTAACATTAGACTGTCCAATATCATCCCCCCAAATCACGAGAATATTTGGTTTTTCAGCTGCGAATGTGGTGGTGGAAGCCGCCATCATCGCCGTACCCAAAATTGCTAAACGACGCTTAACGCCATATTTCGCTGTCATAGAAACCTCTTCGTAAGTTATTTGCATCCTGCCCTACAACGTATAGTCCATTTTTTAAGCATGCGCGAGGTTCGCTAAGCTATTAATCTTTTTGTCATTTTTTATTCAGATACAGGCGCAGAAGTTATCGATAAGGTTTACGGCGACAAACATGATAAGGATCACACATGTTATCTAAGGGTTTCTGGTAACCATCAGCCTAAATTCAATTTAATCAGCAAGTTAACCATGCATCATAACGATTGGTTATAAGCACTATAAAAGGACGTAACGGAATTTTGAGAATAACATTTACTCATCGATGCGTTGTTCTAACGCATTAATCTTAAAAGTGAATCGGAGTCCTTATGGGTACTAAAATTAATAAACTAGCATTAGGTGTTGGCTTATTAGCAGCTTCTTCAGCGGCAACAGCAGCAGAAAAACCAAACATTCTTGCTATCTGGGGTGATGACATTGGTGTATTCAACATCAGTGCATACAACAACGGTATGATGGGTTACGAAACACCTAACATCGACCGTATTGCTAACGAAGGCGCACTATTTACTGACCACTACGGTCAACAATCGTGTACTGCTGGTCGTGCTGCATTCCTAACAGGTCAAGAACCTTTCCGTACTGGTCTATTGACTATCGGCATGCCAGGTTCGGACCACGGTATCCCTGATTGGGCTCCAACGATCGCAGACCTTCTTAAAGAACAAGGCTACATGACAGCTCAGTTCGGTAAGAACCACATGGGTGACCAAGACAAACACCTTCCAACGAACCACGGTTTTGACCAGTTCTTCGGTAACCTGTACCACCTAAACGCGGAAGAAGAGCCAGAGACATACTACTACCCTAAAGACCCTGAGTTCCGTAAGAACTTTGGCCCTCGTGGTGTAATCAAATCGACTTCAGACGGTAAGATTGAAGATACAGGCCCTATGACGCGTAAGCGTATGGAGCATGCGGATGAAGAGTTCCTAGAAGAATCTCTAGCATTCATGGAAAAAGCAGTGAAAGCTGACAAACCATTCTTCATTTGGCACAACACGACTCGTATGCACGTGTGGACTCGTCTACAAGAAAAATACCAAGGCGCATCTGGTATCAGCATCTACGCTGATGGCATGTTAGAGCACGATGACCAAGTGGGTATCCTTTTAGACAAGCTTGATGAGCTTAAAATCGCAGACAACACTATCGTCATCTACTCGACCGATAACGGTGCAGAAACGGTATCTTGGCCTGATGGTGGTGCTACTTACTTCCACGGTGAAAAAGGTACAACTTACGAAGGCGGTATGCGTGTTCCTCAGCTAGTTCGCTGGCCTGGCACTATCAAACCGGGAACTAAGATCAACGATATCATGGGACACCAAGACTGGATCCCTACTCTACTAGCAGCCGCTGGTGATGATAAAGTGGTTGAGAAACTTGCATCTGATAAAGGTGCAACTTACAACGGTAAAAACTGGCGTGTTCACCTAGATGGTTACAACTTCCTACCTTACTTCCAAGGCAAAGAAGAGAAAGGCCCTCGTGACAGCATGCTTTACTTCTCTGCTAACGCTGAGCTAAACGCAGTTCGTTGGAATGACTTCAAGATTTCGTTCGCAGTAATGGACGGTAACATTGTTGATGCAGTTCGCTTCCAACCAAACTGGCCTCAAGTTGTTCATCTACGTGCTGACCCATTCGAAAAAGCACCACACGAATCGGGCATGTACCTACGCTGGATGGCAGACAACATGTGGTTATTCGTACCAGTAGGCGGCAAAGTACAAGAGTTCATGAACACGCTACCTGACTACCCAATGCAGAATAGCCAAGTACTGAACCCTGGTAACTTCAACCAAAATGCTTACATGCTTCAAGGTAAACTTAAGCAACTAGAAGCGGCAGCAGCTCAAGCTAAATAAGCCCCTCTAGACCATGTAATTCAAGCAGTTTAGAAAGTACATGATGTAATACCAAAGCCGTGGTCACTCTATGCAGTTACCACGGCTTTTCTACGTCTGACACTTGTTTTCTGTATCTGCATAAGTATCTGTATCTTAAAAATCCGAGTTTTATACAACAAGGTCTTTTCGAATTGACCGTTAGGTCACTAACTTACCCTACGTAACGCGTTGTTTCTAACGATCCCTGTTCCTTGCCATTCAACGATTCAATGACTTCATCTTTCTCCTATCCTCTTGTTACACCATCTTCTTGCAACATCACCACTATGAAACTAAGTTTATAAATATGCACCTCTCATCCACAGGGTGAATAAGGTTTAAATCAGAAGGATTCTGACTTGCCAAAATTATCTAAACTAGATGGAACTAATACTATGAAAACGCCATATTTAGCAGTAATAAGCATCACTGTCATTTGCGTTTCAATAGGCCTACTGGTTTATGACGCCGCTTCTTTAAAGATGCACGCCTCATTTGAGCACCAAGAAAATCACTCTCATGCAAACGACCATGATGATTCATACTCCTCAGAACACGCCTCAAATACAAACTCACAAGATGCCCAACAAGCGGCATTTCCAGATCAACAAATCTTCCCAATTCCAGATTCGACCGAGATTAACAATGAACTTGCCAAGATAGGTTGGGCGCTATTCAAAGACCCTAACTTATCATCGAACCGAAGTGTCAGCTGTGAAAGTTGTCATAGCCTACAAACCAATGGTGCTGAAGTGATTCCTGTTTCCATTGGCGTAAATGGAGCAGGAATGCGAAATTCACTCACCGTTTTTAACGCTGCCTTTAACTACCGATTTTTTTGGGATGGTCGGGTGAATAACCTTGGCGATCAAATCGATGGTCCAGTACACAACGTTGACGAAATGGATTCAAACTGGAAACACATTACGGACTATGTATCTCAATCGGAGACTTACATCAGCCTATTCAAAGAACAGTCGACAACCATCAACGAAGTTTCGATTAAGGCTGCACTTATTGAGTTCATGCAAGGGCTAACCACGCCTGATTCTCCTTTCGACCAGTACTTGCGAGGCGATCATTCAGCGCTGTCTGATAAGGCCAAGCGTGGCTGGGAGGCCTTTCAAGAACAAGGCTGCATTCGTTGTCACCAAGGTACCAATATTGGTGGAGGCATGGTGATGCGATTTGGCTATTTTGGAATATCGAAAACGGGCTCAGAACGAAGTGAAGACCAAGGTCGATTTATGTTTACAGGACAACCACAAGACAAGCACCTCTTCCGAGTCGCCAGTTTAAGAAACGTGGCGATTACTGCCCCCTATTTTCATGATGGTCAAACTGAAACGTTAGAGGAAGCCATCAAAATCATGGGTGAAAGCCAACTCGGTAAAACGTTTGAAAAGCAAACCATTAGTGAGATTAAAACATTTCTAGAAACCTTAACGGGCAGCCGCCCTCAGATGTTAGTGGAGTTTGAAAATGAATAAAATCAGACTCATCTTTTTGCTGTTTTTCTCGCTATTCTTGGCTTTGGTTAGCTTAATTATATTGACCTACTCTGAACACGAGAAAGTATCGGAATATGGAGAATCTGTTCGAGAGCTGGGGCATGAAGTTTTAGAAATGCGCGATCAGATAACCAACGCTGCTCTCGCTGACATTTCGAACCCTTACCAAATATCGGCTGATTTAGTCAGACTAGAAATAGAACTGCAAGAGCTCAAGGATAGCTATAAGGGGGAAAGCATCCACTCAACGTTCTTTCAAGACTTACAAACCACCCAATTACTTGAGCGTTTCCACAAGGCCTCGATAGCCAATGTCGATACGCTCGACAAGCTCGTCGGGTTGAGTGTCGCTCGTCAGTTCATACTGCAATCCCTAACGCTGCAACTCATTGATAGTCATTCAGCAAACCATCGAGAAGCAGCAAGGGGACATGATTCAGAAAAACTAAATGTTATCTCTACACCGGAGCTCAACATTCAAAGTGAGTTACTTGCTAGCGTGTTATTTTCAGGGAGCCAAATTCAACATCAAGAGATTAGCTCAGAGTTGGCGGACCTATCTGAAACGTTCGCTGAACTCAATCAGCAACAAAAGGTACTGTTATCTCAAGTTCTTTCGGTGCATAACATGGAGTATCTTGAGCAAATTGAACATCAATTCACCGACCTTCAAGACCAACTAGAAGGCGTGATTGTCAAACTTATCATCACACTCGCGCTATTAACCTTCGCTTTCTCGTTCGCCATCTTTATCTTCCGAGTCTTTGAATTAAAACGAAACAACCTTGCCTATCAAGAAACCGCAGACAAAGCAGAAAAAGCCAACGAAGCGAAGTCCTTATTCCTTGCCACCATGAGTCACGAGTTAAGAACGCCGATGAATGGCGTACTAGGAATAGCTCAAATAATCAAAGAGGATTCGCAAAGCGCCGATACTCGCCAACAAGCACAGATCATCATCGATTCAGGCCAGCATCTTGTCACCATATTGAATGATATTCTTGACTTTTCTAAGGTTGAGCAAGGAAAAATGGAGCTTGAATATAGCCCTTTCTCAGTGGCAGACGTGGTGACACATCTTGATAAAACCTTGACGCCTCTTGCAAAAGACAAAGGCCTCGCTTTTACCATTAAAGATAACATCCCTCCCCATATTCAGTTGATTGGTGACTCTGCACGTACACGTCAGATCTTATTTAATTTAGCAGGCAATGCCGTCAAATTTACTGAGTCAGGAAAGGTTGAAGTGGAATTCTTGATTGCACCAACCACCCCACCAAGCGTGAATATCTTAGTGACTGATACAGGTATTGGCATCGCAGAAGACAAGACCAAACATATATTCACGGCATTTGAACAAGCCGAGCTCTCGACGACCCGTAAGTTTGGCGGGACAGGATTAGGGCTTTCCATTGTTAAGCAGTTAGTCGAACTGATGGGTGGCACCATCACGGTTACCAGCCGGCTTAATTTCGGCACTCGATTTGCTATCTCACTTCCGCTTGAAATGCACGAACTTGAAGAACAAGTCATCGATCAAACGCCAACCAAAACCAATAAGACTCTCGATGACTTCTCAGTATTGTTAGTCGAAGACAACAAGATCAACGCAATGGTGATTAGGAAGTTCTGTGAATCTATCAACTTAACGGTTGAGAACGCCTACGACGGTTTACAAGCCTTAGATAAATTAGTTTCAAACCAATATGACCTGATCATCATGGATAACCACATACCTAACATGAGCGGCATTGAGGCAATTCAAAAAATCCGTAACGAACTCAAGCTGACTACCGTAGTTTTTGCATGCACAGCAGACGTATTTAAAGAAGCACACGATGAATTTATCATGTCAGGGGCTGATTTTGTTCTCACCAAACCATTACAGAAAAACAGCTTACAAAACGCTATCAATGAGTTTCATGACCAATTTGAGGGTAACCGACATAACTTGGCTAACGAACATAACCTTTTAACCAAAGGTGCAAGCAACATCACCATGTTAACGCGTCATCCCCAAAATAAACTGCCACTCACAGAAGAAGAACTGTCGCGTAGCCAAGTATTGGCACAAGATGAGCTCAAATCAGACGAAAAACTCAAATGCTTAACGTCTCTCGTTGATGAGCTAGAAAACGAAATCGATGAGTTGATAGAGCTATTTTCGGACGCTAAACAGGATGACCTCTCCAGAACATTGAAGGCGGTTAAAGAGATTGCCGCAAGATATGAAATGAACGAAGTGCTTGAACTCGCGAGCTCAGCCGAACAAATAGCCGAACAACACATCATGCCCGAAGCAGAATTGCTTCAACAACTGATCAATCGATTGATGGTCAATAGTCACCAAGCCACTCGATTGATACACAAACTCCACCAGCAACGCAAAATTGGGTAAAGGAAGGTATCACATGATATGGAATTTGAACTTACCTAGCACCGGTCCACACTTGTTCTTGGCTCTTGGTGCAACCATCATTTTTGTGGTCGACTATCATGTACCTTTGGGCATTGCTATGGCCGTTCCCTACGTTACGATAGTATTGCTGGCGGCAACAACGAAAGATCCAACCTCCACAGTCATGTGGGCTATCACCTGCACCTTGCTTACGCTCATTGGCTACTACCTATCTAGTACGGGCAGTGAAACCTGGTTCGTCGCCTTCAACCGAGTGATTACGATTTATGCCATTTGGGTATCTGCAATCGTTCCTATGTATATCACTCTGCAGTCGCATCGAAGCGCTCAAGAGAGCGATTCAGATAATCCAGAAGAGAAAACGTTGAGGCCACACCATAATACGAACGAAAAAAATACGTTTCGTACGCTCAAGAATTAGGCTTAGGTTAAGTTTCGGTGAATTTTACCAAATCGAGACAAGGTAACTTGAAATACTTCGTTCTGCATGAGATTGTAATTTAACTATCCATAAACAACTGTATGATTATGAAAACATTACAATCCATCGCGCTGCTTTCCACAATTATCGTAGCACCACACGTGTTAGCTGACGTTGAGATCCAAGTTCCATCAAATGTTGATATTCTAGCGGTCAACGAAGCTAAGCCAGATCTCGATGGTAGCTTATTCTCTTCTTATAAAACGCTAACCGTTCCAGACGGTCAAAACCAAATAGTATTCCAGTATCAACTTGCTTTTGATAAAGGCAACGATCGTGAGTTCGTTGATAGCGACGCTATTATTGCAACCTTTAGCGCGACTGACGCCGCATTAACATTTGATATGCCTAAATACCGTAATACAGCTGAAGCAAAGAAAGGCTTGGAGAAGCTAGATTGGAAATTGGTTGATGAGAACCAAAACGCAATCAGTGTTAAGCAAGATAAGCTAATCAAAGATGGCATGCAGATCGGTCGTAAGTACCCGCAAGAAGCGAAAGAATACAACCAAAAAGGCGGCATCGCAGCACTTACAGTAGGTGCTAGCGCGGGCGCAGCGGCGGCTGTAGTACAACCCGTAACGCTTCCAGCAAAGATTGACGGAAATGCGGCGAATACAGCTGAAGAAATGTTGTATTTCTGGTACGAAAAAGCGGATGCTGAAACGAAGCAGAAATTCAAAGACTACGTGAACAAGTAGCTCAATGGTCTTAATTTAAAAACGAAAGAAGCTGGCGCACTGCCAGCTTCTTTTTTGTCTTCATCTAGATGATTTAGGCTTATATAGATTAAGCAGACTCAGTCGATAACACTTTGCCATCTACTTTTGTTGGCCACCCTAGCGCTTTGTATTCTGCAGCCAGTAAGTGCGCACAGCGGCTAGAAACCGTTGTTTTAATCCAATCACCAAGCCCCAATACTTTATATTCCAATACAGCCATTTTCATAACAATTCTATTCCGCTCTAATTCAATTTATAAATCTAGAGTGAACATTATAGATGTTCTCTTGTAATGTATGTTCCTAAAAGAACACTGTGCATAATTTTTTGAAATATCTAATAAACACTGAAAATCTAGTAATCCAAACGTTAGCTCGTAGTGTTAAAGATTCATGCCTTAATTTCAGCAACAGGGTCTCGTATCATCAAATTCATCGGTGAAATATGCTCATACAAGCCCTTAACATCGGTGATAAACACCTTCCCTCTTTGTATCTTAACCAAGCCTTGCTGCTCTATCCCTTTAAGAACTTCGTTTAGCCTAGGTCTTGATATGCCCGTTATCGAACTCAATTGAATTTGTGAAATATTAATGCTGACGGTTGCCCCCACGATATTGGTCTGGCGTGCCGCAAGTTCCAACAAGACGTAAATGGTTTTCTGCTCTTTTTCATGAATCGAGGATAAGTAAGCCTGCATCCAAATAGATTGCGCTTTGGTTCCACAGTGAAGTAGCCATTTGTAAACCATGCACTTCCGCTCTGCGAGCTCTAATACCTTACTTGCAGGAAAAAGTACCATAGTGATAGGCTCGACTTCTTCTGCCACTGCAAAGAGGTTGTAGTCAGCATGTATAGACAAAGCACCCATCCAATCTCCCCTTCCAATAACACCACCAGATAAGCTTTTCATGTTTTCTGTAGAAAAACAGATTCCAGCGGAGCCACTTAAAATATAAAAGACGCCGGGCAAATTCTGAAACTTTTTTGTAATCTCAAAGCTGTCGACACCCGATTTAAAAATGGCAATATCAAGCAAGCTTTCTATCAAGTCCGCAGACAATTCACACGGCCATTGTATTTGTTCGCTGATTGTTGGATCTAACAACAGTTTGTTCCTCCTCAGACAATCTCTGTGTCTGCTTTTATACGCTTATGCTTATGCTTAAGTTAATCTCTATTTCAATACAGCGTGACACTGTATATCTACACCTCGTTTAAATGTAGTTCATTAAAGCTTAAGACAAGATGTTTTTACGCAAATAAAATCATATTTCTTAATGTCTTAAGCCACTTATCTAGCTCAAAACCCGCTTGAGAACCAAAATAAAAACGACCAACACTTGTTGGCCGTTTAAGCTTTCTAAATCGCAGAATGCCGAGAGTTCGTTCGCATTCACCTATACCCTAAACTTCACCTTTAGCTTCATACTGAAACTTTTAACTTTTAACTTTTGACTTAAGCGAGATACGCCAAAACAACATCACGATATTGCTGTTTCAATGATTCTTCAATAAAGCTCGCTTCTATTGCATTTAAAGTAAATTGAGCAAGCTCTTGCTCCGTCATCTCATGAGCTAAGCTCACCGCGTTAAAGTTATCCGACATATAACCACCAAAGTATGCAGGGTCGTCCGAGTTAATCGTCACCGCTACGCCTCGTCTTAACAGCTCAACAATATTGTGGTCTTCCATCTCATCGAATACACGCAATTTAATATTAGACAGTGGGCACACGGTCAGCGGCATTTTGGTTTCAATCAATTCGGCTATCAGAACTTCGTCGGTCATACACTGCACACCATGATCCACTCGGCTCACGCTGAGCATTTCAATCGCATCGACAATATTTTGAGCAGGCCCTTCTTCTCCTGCATGCGCCACCGTTAAGAAACCTGCTTGTTTTGCTTGTTGGAATACACGCTTGAACTTCTCTGGTGGGTGTCCTAATTCGGAAGAATCAAGCCCAACCCCGACGATCTTGTCTTGATGCTGCAACACATCGGCGAACGTTTGAATGGCGCTCTCTTCAGATAAATGACGCAGAAAACATGCGATGATTTGAGATGTGATGCCCAACTCTTTATGACCCTGTTCAAGCGCACGATGAATGCCGTTAATAGCGGTGTCGAATGCAATGCCACGATCGGTATGTGTCTGAGGGTCAAAGAAAATTTCAGTATGGATAACATTGTCGGCTTTACAGCGTTCTAGATAAGCCCATGTTAAGTCGTAGAAATCCTGTTCTGTGCGCAGTGCATCAGCACCTTGATAATAGATATCCAGAAATGACTGTAAATCATCAAATTCGTATGCGCGTCTTAGCTGCTCTGGGGATGAATAAGGCAGATCAATGCCGTTGCGTTGAGCAAGTTGGAAAAGTAACTCAGGTTCGAGCGAACCTTCAATGTGTAAATGCAACTCTACTTTTGGGAGCCCTTGAATAAATGCGTTCATATTTCACCTACTATGGATTTTAGGTGTGCACTTACTCTGAATAATAGACAGGAGGTTTTCTTGAACGCCATTACAAAGAGTAAGAACACAATTGTGATCTAAACCCTTCGTAATCAGCACTTTGCGGGAGCTGGTAGAGACCCCCAAACCATATCATTGGGGTTATACGAAGCAAACGGTTGCTACTATACAGAGTTCAGTGTGAATTTCACTAATCGTTTCTTCATAAAACTAATAAATTACTCAGTAGCATTTAAGAATACTCGCCACACTTTATTCAGAACATCATTCTAATATTAGGTTGACACACTTTAGCTATTGCCGCTATTTTGTCTAAAACCACAAAAGACGGTCGATATGAAAAACAGCCCATTCGCGAGCTTTGAGGATCTCCTCTCTCACCAAACCAACACTTTGACCGCATGCCAACCCAAAGATTTCGATAGCACTTTTTTCTTACTGGCAAGAGAAGCGCTCGCTTGGTTTAAGCTCGACAGACTTACCCTGTTTCCAAACTCAATGATTCTTCTGGATACAGGAAAAAGTATTTCCGTATCCCAAACAGATACTCCAGCGCTTGAAATGGAACGCTTTCTAAAAGGCAATTATCTTGATTACCTAAAGCTTTTACGTTCAAAAGAGTGTTGGCAGTTGTTCCCTGAGGAAACACTAAAGAACCATAAACTCGACCCGTTACGTGTACTTTATGAAGAAGGTGCTCATTGGCATGGGATTGTAAGCCTTTCGCTGTTTGGTCAACAGTGGGGAGCGATCGGCTTCTCACGGTTCAGTCGTTACGATAAGCCAATTGAAGAGGCTGACATGAAGCGAATCAAATTGCTAAGTGACATCTGGCTCTGTTTTTGGCAGCACTCCAAAATGACTCGTAGTGTCACCAGCGATGAAACCAATAATATTAACGAGAGTGAAAAGCTATTATTGCTGACCAAAAGGCAGTGTGCAGTTCTAACTCAATTGGCACAAGGTTACACCGCAAAGCAATGTGCGGAGATCCTCTTTTTAAGCCCTAGAACCATTGAGTCACACAAATACCGCATGTTGGATATTTTGGAACTCGACAACCATACCGAACTGATTCAATTTGCGCTGCGCAATGGTTTCGGTATCGACAACAAATAACGCTATATTCGTATAAAAGCCCTAAAAAGCAATGATTTAAGGGCTTTGTTTAATCACTATCTTATTGGCCAATTTCAACTGAACTGAGTTAAGTCACTCTCAACGATAATCCGGTCGAATTCTCGACATCAGCAACATATCGATATACTTACCTGCTTTGAATGTACTCAGCCTTTTGGTGCCTTCTAACTGAAAACCCACTCGTTCATATAAAGCAATCGCGGAGTGGTTATCTGCATGAACCTCTAACTCGAGGCGAACGAGGTTTAGCCAGTTATCGGCTTGATTGATCGCTTCTTGCATTAAAGCCTTACCGACCCCTTTGCCATGCATCTCCGGATTAATCGCTATCGCAAGACCAGCGCAATGTCTGTCTCTCACCTTCGTGGTCATGAATAAAGTAATGTGACCTACGACCTTGCCAGAAACCTCCGCAACTAAAGTGAAATGGTCTGAGTGACCAAACAGTCGCTCCACTTGATCAGAGCTAAGAAAAGGCTTTTGTGAGGTATTCTCTAATACCGACGAGTGTCGATAAATATCAAAAATATCTTGGTTATCGGTGGGTTCAAGATGTCTAATTTGTATTTCCAAAGCGCTTCCTTACCATATTATTTTTGTCCATAAGCTAATTTTCATATTACGGATAGCAACAAGCACCTACAACCTTTGAAGGTGTAAGTGCTCGAAATAATTACACAAATAGAAAGGCTGCTCTTAAGCTTCTGCTTTGATTAGTTTTGTTGACGTAGTGTGAATATTAGAATTTGTAGTCAACACCAACACTCGCTAATGCTTGTTCAGAGCTGTAAAAGTCAATCTTAGAGTCAATCGACCTTACACCGAGTAATGAAATAAACGACCAATCTTCATAACCCATTAAGCCGCCGAACTCATAAGCTAAAAATGCACCGAATTCATTCTCTTCACGTACTTGCCCGTAAATTGGATTCGACTCATCATATTCACGATCACTTGCATCTAGGGTAACAACAAAACCGTGGCGACCGATTCTCTTCGCGTAGTTTAATTCAATACCATAACTATCGAAGCTGAGTGCTCCTCCTTCTGCGTCTGAGTGGAAATACACCATTGAAGGAACAAATAGACCTGCTTGGTTTGGCAAGATAAAGCGGTACCCTGCTTTGGCGTACACATAGGTTCTTTCCCTATCCAGCAGCACAGCATCTTCCGGAGATAAGACTTGGCTACCAGATAGCTCTTCATCAACATCAGATTGCCCAAATGCGAGATCCGTTCGAAAACCAGTTCCACCGATATTCGTGAGCTGCAGTCGTCCTACATTACCTTTCACATCCGTTTCATTTCGATTAACGCCAACAGCATACGGATCCGTCCAAGCCTTGCCCGAGATAAGCGTAGGAAGAACAGAAAAATCCAATATTGTGCCTCCAGATAGCTGATGTCGATAACCAATCTCAAAAGCAATGGTACCTGTTGCAATATCCTCTCGAGTGGTACCCGCATACACTTGATGAGTCAGTGACTCACCAAAGGTATATTGAACCGTACCCAAAAAACCGAGTAGCCCTTGATTTTCGCTGTCCCCCTCCTTGGTGTTGGTTGCTTGATTCGCGTCTTGCTCGGTGCTCAAGTTACTGCTGTCAGAAGATACACCCGTCAAGACACTAAAGTTACCACTGAAACCTTCCGTTGGTGCAAGGCCACTATAAGCTGGCATTGAAGCGAATGCCGAAAATACAACTGGTAAAACAAACCTCATATTCACATCCATTAATTGAATAATCACCCGTTAACTATATGTATTAAATTGAAATTATAACAACTATTTAACAGAGGCATTTATTCAACTGACGAATTGGGTATCTAAAAAATAGGTTCAAAGGTGCAATAAGTTGATCTATCGCTTTTAAGCTTTCGTAGTACTTCTCGAAAATAACGGACAAAACTCAAAGGAAGACAATATGTTTAACAAATTAATCAAAACCACATCAGTGCTAGTTGCGACGCTTCTTTTTACGGCTTTTGCTCACGCTAACCACCACGAGATGAAGAAAGACATCGTTGATGTTGCGGCGGAAAACGGCTCTTTCAATACTTTAGTGGCGGCAGTAAAAGCAGCGGACTTAGTTGATACATTGAAAGGCGAAGGCCCTTTCACCGTATTGGCCCCCACTGATGAGGCATTTGCTGCGTTACCAGAAGGAACGGTCGACATGTTGTTGAAGCCAGAAAATAAAGACAAACTAGTTGCAGTGCTCACATACCATGTAATACCAGGTAAAATCATGGCAGCTGAAGTTATGAAGTTAAATAGTGCAGTGACGGTTCAAGGCAGTGCGGTAATGATAGCGATAGGTGACGGCAACGTAATGATAGACAACGCCAAAGTTATTATACCAGACGTCGAGGCTAGCAATGGTGTTATCCATGTGATTGACGCTGTGCTGTTGCCTAAATAAGAAATACAACATCAGTCAAAGGTTTTAAGAGGGTGTGACAGGTCACACCCTTTTCATCTTTTAATTAAAAAGTTAATAACTGTATCCAGCTAACCGAGGCTGCCTTTATATCAACAAGAACTATATCGACAAGAACCCGAATTACACAAACAAGCGGCCGAATATTAGAAATGCCGCCATCGACACCACCTTCGTGAAGACCACCACCCAGATGCAATCACCAATACTAGAGTGCGTTGCTTTCCCGAGAAGGAACACAAACAGAATCAACCCCAACACCCAGCCCACTGTCGGAATCAATGACACCAAAGCAACGATTACAGCAATAGTAAGAAGGGATTTAAAGTCTGCGACCACGAAAGACATTTTGGAGGCGATATACATGCAGCATGCGGTTATTAATGCGTCCATCACAAACGCTAAAGCTTCAATTCCCACGTTACTTCCTTCACTCAAATTAGTTGCAGTGAATATTATCGCTAAAGTGATGATTTTTCTTTAAGAAGAGAATCAAAAGCAGGTGAAAACTGTAACAAAAATGAGATTACCGTTCGTCTGAAGGCACAACCTTTTCCATCACGTAATTGGTCAGCTTTACACCACGCATTTCGACTTCCTGTTCATTGACAACTTTAAAGCCAAGATGCTCATAGAAAGGCCTTGCGGTAATACTTACTTCAGAGAAATATCTCGATATACAACGAACTCGACCCACAGTGAAAACATGCTCCATCAACGCTTTCCCTACCCCCTTCCCTTGATATTCGTGGTGACAGAAAAAGTGATCAATCAAGCCACTTGGTTGCAGGTCAGTATAGCCAACTACGCAACCATCGAGTTCAGCCACAAAGGGTTGTAACCCATTCATACGCTTTTGCCATAACGCAAAGTCAAAGCTACTGGGTGCCCAAGCTTCTACTTGCTGTTGAGAATAATCTCGAACATTCACGTTACGTACGGTATGAAAGAAGATCTCCCACAGTGCTTTATCATCACTCGCTTGATAGTTTCGAATTCTAACCACGACATACTCCTTTTTGTTTTAAGTTCTTTCATAGGTGCAAATAGACAGCTGAATCAGCAGGCTCAATAGTCCAAGCTCAACAGGCCCTGTAACCTGCACTCAACAGCCTCAGCTTTAGAACAAGACATCAACGATAAAACACAGCCAACCAGATCGTCACCATGTCTTTGTCCGTACCAATGACCTTGTGCTTTTCTCGTGCAGCGATGTTGATGTAATCCCCTTTTGATAAAGTAACAACGCGTCCATCTTCAAACTCGATGACACCCTTACCTTCAATCACCATCACCCATTCATTCTCATCTTGGTCATACCAACCCTCTTCTGGTGAGCTATGTCCATGCGACAATATCCTTTCGATTCGAACACCGTCGTTGGCAATCAGGTCATTGAATATTTCATTGGGTATTGATGAAGGAACATCATTGTAAATGTTTGGCATCAAGCTCTCCTAGCTAACATTGAATTGATTGGAATTGAATTGATTAACAACCTGGGCCTTAGCTGCACTGTAAACCTAAGCAGCAGCACTCTTTCTGAAATAAAAACGGTAATAGCCCACCAAGTTACTGCAGATAAACAGGGCTTCCATCAGAACCGCTGTTGGCGAGCCAACTAAGTAATTATGAACCAACCAGAAGCTGGTTCCGATGATCATCAACTCTCTTAATCGGCGGTCATCTTTATTGAAGGCTGCAAAGGTTTGAAATACGGAAGCAAAGCAACTCAATATGCTTGTCAGCCCCGAGTAAGTCACAACCGTTGCGACCACTGACATGGAACAGAACAAATATTTAAACTTAGACGATGTAGAAAATACACTCGTCAAATAGCGAATAGTGGCAATCGTCATTAAGCTCGCCGCTGTCCATTGTTCGAGAAGAATAAAGTGGCTCGAAATAAGCACGCCAGCAAAGAACAGACAGGTAACGATTTTCTTTCTCTCTTTAAACTGAAAAGACAGAAGATCGAAACAAATAGCAATTGCGACTAATACTTGAGAAAGATAAAAATCTGACACGGTGATTCCTTCAATAATAATATTACGCCCTAGCCGCTTCTTTCACTGTGAATAATCGAATAAAACATACTAGGCGGTTACAACAAAACAACGCTCTAAAGCTTCTATAAAAATCTAAAGTTTCAACACACCACTGATCACAGTGATAGCAGAACCGATTAACTTTACTCGCCCGTTTGCTAAGAGCTCTGTCGACATATACCCACCACGACGAGACGCCTGATAAGCACTGAAGCAGCTTTTGTTTAGCTTTTCAGCCCAGTGCTGCGTCAATGCACAATGTGCCGACCCAGTAACTGGATCTTCATTAACCCCAACCCATGGCGCAAAATAACGAGAAACAAAATCGAGTTTAGAATTTGATGAAAGTGCCGTCACCACAACACCTCGCCCTTTAATACTCTTTAAAGCATCAAAGTTAGGTGAGAGAGCCAATAACACTTGCTCGCAGGAAACTTCGATTAACTGCTTGGAATCAAACTCTCGGAATGAAACGACTTGGTGCGGTTCTAAACCAAAGTGCTCAAGCAATGTGAGATTAGCTTCTGAGCTCAATGACAACTGAGTGCTAGGGAAATCAAGTTCGATAGACGATTCACAAACTGTGGCAGATAACTCACCCGACAAGGTGTTAAACACAACACTGTCACCTGTTTTAACCAACCCTTGCTCTTTCATTACATGAACGGTTGCCAATGTGCCATGCCCACACAGTTTTACTTCTACTTCTGGAGTGAACCATTTAAGCGTCATAGTGTTAAGCGCAAGAAAAGCAGTTTCAGATACCGCCATCTCTTCAGCGATTGAGAACATGAGTGACTCATCAAGTAGATCTTGAGAAATGCAGACCCCAGCTGGGTTTCCTTTAAAAGCTTGAGTTGTGAACGAGTCCACTTGATATATATCTAAATTCACAATAGTTCCTAGCTCTATATTGGGATAAATATTGTTGCCTACAATAAGCACAAACACCCCGTGCTACAAGTGTTCAACAGCAACATTATTAATACTTATTTAAGAAGTAAGGAATGATAAACAACGAGTTATGAAAATAATAGGTGGATTAAGCAGAAGGTTTATTATCGGGCAGATAAGAGATAAAACGTATCTGCCTGGTAGGAAACAAGCACACATTCGCGGCACATAGGCATTGTATCGTGCCACAAACGTAAGGTTACTCAGCAATGGTGAATCTACTGACGTACCAGAGCAGATTTCACAATGGTCAAGCCAAGCAGACCCAGCATGACTCCTGTCACTTTATCAATATAGTAAGCAACACGTGTAAACTCTTGACGCACTTTAGGTGCAGATAACAGGAAGATGATCGCCGCATCCCATACAAATACAACCACCGTCATCCAAACACCTAACCCCAACTTAAACATGAAGCCAATGTCATTGTTCAACACAACCGTGAATAAGCTCAAATAGAACAAAAGGTTTTTGGGATTAAGGATTCCTGATAGAAAACCCGTAATGAATTCTTTGAGAAAAGTCGTTTGGTTGAAGCTATCTCCTTCGGTGACATCCATATTGCTGTAATTACATTTCTTCGCTCTTATCGCTTGCACAGCAAGATAAACAAGAAACAGACCACCAATGATCTTCAGTACAATCATAACGGAAACGGATGCCGCTAGAATCGACCCTACTCCAACCAAGCACAAAGCAATATAAACCGCATTCGCACTGGCAATACCGAATGCAACGCCTAATGCTTTTCTTCTCTTGTTTCGAACAGCACTCTTCACCACAATCACAAAGTCTGGCCCGGGACTCAATAACGCTAGAAAGTGAGCAATCGCCACGGTAACAAAAATCCCGACTAAACCCGCATCCATAAACCAATGTCCTTATTGTAAAATTTAATGCATTATTATTGCATAATTAACCTACAATTAGCTTTTTGGGTTAATTATTAGGGTTTCGATACTAAGAGAATCAGACAGACAACACGTTTTCACCGGTCTCGTTAGGTAAAAGACGGCCCAAATAACACGCTTTTTAATATTTAGACCGCTAAGCCATGATTTAGCTTGGTGTTTTTTATAAAGGCTCATTTATTCCCTAATTTGCGGGCTGAAAGTAAGTGGGCGCATCGAATATATTAGGTTGTACTAAAATAAGAGTCGTAAATTTGAAGCAGGTCGCAAAATTTGGGCTACGATTTAGTTAAGCAAAGTAGGAAAGGAATCCGTCAGTGAAAGCATTTTATGTTTCAGTCCTTGCGTCATCATCCTTTTTAACTGGCACAGCGTTTAGCCAACAGAATGATATTTATCTCTACAATTGGGATGAATTTCTATCCAATAGCGTCGTGACCCAACTGAGCGACACGTACGGCATTTCTTTGAAACAGCAGTTTTTTTCTGATGAGTCGATCAGAGATGAAGTGCTATTAAGCGAACGTCGTGGCGCATTTGAGCTCGTCATTATAGAAAGTATAAAGCTCAATGCGTTAGCCAAGCAGAACCTGTTTCATAATCTCAGTGAGTTACAACAATCCATTGCTGGTAACATAGATTCACGTTGGGTTGAAGGATGTGGCGAGTATGGCATTCCCTACGCTTGGGGGACTGCGGGAATCTTATATCGAAGTGACAAAGTAAACACTCCCACCTCTTGGAACGCTATTCTCGAACCAGACACGAACAGCAGTGGCCGCATAAGTATGTATTACGAACCTACGGATTTGGTGAGTACTGCACTGTTAGCAAATCAATTTGATCCATTTACCAATAATGCGCAGGAACTTCGCGTTGCCTATAAAACCCTGCAAGCTCAAAAGCCTCACCTAGAAAGCAACGAATACGTCATCGACTACATTCGCCAACCCGAACGTCTTGCTAACATCGACCTTGCCTACGGTTATTCTGGTGACAGTTATGTACTCAATGATTTGGAGCCTGATGCCTCTTGGTCCTACGCTGTGCCTCAAGAAGGCACCACGTTATGGTTAGAGTGCATTGCTGCGATTAATAACGGAGAGTTGTCTGCACAAGCAACAACGATTCTATCATTCTTGTCGCAACCCGAGATCGCAGCTCAAAACGCAATGGATTCATGGTTTGCAACTCCAAGCTCAAAAGCAAAAGCCTTAACGACACAAGAGTACCAAAATGATCCGGAGCTTTTCCCTAGCAAAGAGGTCTTAGAACGCAGCTATCTGTATCAGCAACTCGAACCCAATAGCATTCAAATTCGTAACCGCATTGTCGACAGTTTGAGATAATTAATGCCAGTATTAAAGAAGCTCTACTTTGTGCTCATTCCTACCTTATTGTTCGTATTTGCAATAGGCGGAATGGTTACCTACAACTTGGCCTCTAACCACGCGAAACACATGTACTTAGACGAAGTACAATCGGATGTGAACACCGCGCTCGTGGCGGCTGAATACGAACAGCTGGGCTTATCTTTGTTAGTAAAAGATATTGGCTCATCCCTACAGTTCTTGCGATATATTCAAAACCCGGGTGACTACACAACCCTGTCCCTGCTGGAAAAAAGAGTGCTTCGTGTCTTAAACCAGAGTCACGTTAATCGATTTGGTCAACGTAATATCTATGTCGTCGATCCTAAATTCAAATTAACACTCTCTACTTTACGAGCAGACCCTTTCGAAGGGTTAAAGATCCCCGACAACATCTATGAGAAAGTCTTCGACATCTATACTTCGTTGATTAATAAAAACGAGCTATCTCATGAAGGCTTCTCTTATATCTCAGTGAGTGGTGAGCTCAGATACGCTTATGTTGCAGCTATCGATCCTTACTTACTCCCACAAGACAAACGTGCAAATGACAGTGTCAATCGATACATATTGATTGCAGACGGTCCATTAAAGCAGTTGTCTAACTTACTCACCAAATACAACGACGATGACAACATGCAGCTTCTGATTGAACCGTCATCAGATACCAAAAATATTGAAAATACACAGTTCGTCATTAAGTCCTATGAACAAACGAAAGACAGAATCAAAGTCGAGATGAATAGTCGTCATTTGCTAGCTCAAGTTAATATTCGCGAAAAGAAATTCAATCAGGAAAAATCCATTATCGCTCAGCAGACCTTGCTTGGTGGCTTGACGACACTATTCACCATTATGCTCATCGTACACATGGTCGTACGTTATCAATTAGTGCGCCCACTCAAAGACTTGTTGCACGAAATCTCCATTGGCGGACTCAAACTTAGATACTTTAAACGGTCATCCGGACAAAGTGAGATCGACGGACTTAAGAACGCCTACATTGACTCACTAACGGAATTGAAATTCGAAGCCGAATTCGATCAATTAACCAAATTAGCGAACCGACGCTCATTTATTCGACACCTCGATGTACGTATAAAAAGCTCAAGGAGCCCACACTGCTACTTGGTTTGCTGGGACATTATCGACTTTCGTAAAATCAATGATTTATACGGTGCAAAGGTGGGCGACAATGTACTCGTTAGTCTAGCCAAAACACTAAGAGAAACCCTGCAGAATCAACAATCCTCTTTCGGCTTTAGTTGCAGCGACTATTCAATCGCAAGGCTTGGAGGCAACCAATTCATTGCCATATTGGAAATGGGTGAACACCAATCAATAAACGAAGAAATTGAGAACATTAACAACACCCTAACGGGTACGACTTTCCTAGATTACTATGGGTTCAGGCTTTCAATTGCAACTGGCGTACTACCCGTCGATACTCCTAAGTTCGAGGAGATATGGCACCGATGTATTGATGAGATGTTGATTAATGCTAAGGATCACAGTGACGGAGATAGCCGGATTGTTTACGGCGAAGAACTACTTCATTCACTTGAAAGGCATGATGTTATCGAGAAAAGGCTATTAGAGTGCTGCGCGAGTGATAACTTTGAACTTCGCTTTATGCCTATTTTCAATGCTAAGACACTTCAGATTGACGGAGCAGAATGTCTGATTCGCTGCCCTGCTCTATTTGATATAAAGGCTGGGCCGGATGAGTTCATTCCAGCCGCAGAGAAAAGTAATTTAATATCCAAACTCGACATGTGGGTCATTAGTACCGCAATCAAAAGCTATAAAGAACTGTCGGAGATTCACCGATACAAAGGCACCTTGTCCATTAACATTTCGGCGATGGAGCTCTACAACCGTAACTTTGCCGACAATATTCGAAAGGTACTCGAACGTTATCAAGTTCCTCCGGGCAACATCATTATAGAAATTACCGAAACCAGTTACGTTAAAAGCAGCAAACTTACTGTGCAGACCATTGAGAGCATCAGAAGCCTAGGTTTAAAAGTTTCCCTCGACGACTTCGGTACGGGTTACACGGCGTTTAACCAACTTCTTCACTACCCTGTCGATGAACTTAAAATAGATAAGAGCTTTATCGATAATATCGTCCACGACAAAGCTGACCGCAAGATGGTCGAGTCCATGGTTAACTTAGGGCACTCTTGTGACACCTTCGTTGTTGGCGAAGGTGTCGAATCTCTCGAACAGTATCATCACCTTCGAAAAGCCAACTGCGACCTAATACAGGGTTATTTTTTCAGCCAACCACTCACTTACATTGAGTTCATTGAATTTGTTCGCGACCACAATCCGCAAACTATTCTTGATCAGCAAGCCCTTTTAAGACCAAGTACTAACGAAAGGGTTGTAGTGCTTAATCAAAAATAAAAATGTTCGATTTAAATACCATGCGCCTTAATAATCATGTTATTTGATTAACAACGGCCACTTCCCCGCCCCTTTGCAACCTATAACAACGTCTGAAATGAGCCAATATCTACGGCCGCAATACACGTTAAATATCTTGAGATTGACACTAAGTAAACAGATAAAAGCGCTACCCAAACTAATGACTACGTTCATTGGATCAGATAAGGCTTGTAGTATTAAATATGTATAAGAAGGAAGGATAGATAAAGGTGGAGCTCAACAAGTGCTAGAAAGCCGTAACAAGTGTTAGGAAACTGGGAAGCATTAACAAGAACTGACAGGCAATAGCAAACAGTAAACAGTAAACAGTAAACAGTAAACAGATTTACTAAGCTAAGCCCCGAATTCAACTGCGAAGTGCGACACCCGCCAGTACCAAGCAGCTAAGCAACTAAGACACTAAGACACTAAGACACTAAGACACTAAGACATTCTTAAGAAATTAACCTTGCATGCTGGTCAACAACTCCATCATGTCTTTGGAACTTATGTTCTTCTTGTGCCTGACTACCGCATCAATCATTAGCTCCAAATTACCCGCAGATATGTAATCACTGAGCACGTCGTTAAACTTGTCCTGAATTTCATCACTCGCGTACAAATGGTCCGGAATAAAAAATAAGAACTGGCTTCCGCTGCTTCGAAATGAAATGGTACTTTCTGGTATCTTAGCGGTTAGAGACTTAGCGGCCGAACTAACGACAAGATCACCATATTCAAGGCCATATTTTTGATTAATTTCGGTAAGGTTTCTGATACGGACAAAATAGAGATCAAAGTTATTGTCCTTCGAGTAGCTATTCTTAACAAATTTCATCAATGAAATTCGATTGCGAAACCCTGTAATAAAATCCGTAGAGTAGAGCTTTCTTTTGATAGAAAAATCCATATAAAAAATAATCCCAGTCAACAACAAGATGCCAACAAGAAAAGCGCTACTGATTCGATGAACTGTCACTAAGTTATCAACCATTGAGGTATTTTCTTCAATTACAGGGCTTTGTAATCGAAATTTGTCGTTAATAAAATCTACGAGTGTGTGGTAGCAAATATCGACCTTTTTCTGTAACGATTCCTTGGGCAACAACCCTTGGCTGACCAGTTTAATCGAGGGCTCCAAGCTCTTAAATTTATCAAATTCCGCTGTGAAATAGGGCTTAAAGTTTGCTGACTTGATGAAATTGGAAGACTCAGTGCTGTTAATCAATATGTCAAAACGGCTCCACGTAATATCGTACGCTAACCATAACTCATCATAATCAATGGTTTCAGAACGGCTTACCATCAAGAAATTAGCGTATTCTTTCACCAATTGAAAGACGAACCACGTTGCCTCATTTTGTCGGGTAGAAAAACTCTTATTAATATCGTTAATGCGGGTAACACTGTAGATATTAACGGTGAGCACCACTGCCGCCAAAGATAACACGACGACTTTGATGGCAGTCAATGACAACAGCTTTTTCATACGAAGTCCTTACAAATGAATATCGCGTATCTGCCAGATCATCTTGGCATGGAAGTCTGTATTATCTATATCTGGAGTCGAAGAAAGTGGATATATCAACCAGTACGGCCCTTTTTCTCTGACTGACATAAATTGGCCATTTTGTTTAATTGCAATGATCGGCTGGTAATCGTCAAAGTCTTCTTTGGGCACCGCTATTTTATAGTCGTTTAGTGCAACAAAAGTGACCTGCGAGGCCATGGGTAAGTCCTTTGTTTCAAGCACCGTTTGTAAGGCCACACCGCTATAAACCAATTCCCCATCCAGCCAAGGTAATGAGGTGGTAATTTCTTTTTGAGGGAGCAATAGCAGTTGTTCTCGACTGAATTGATGCTTTTGCCCTAGGTGATCGAATATTGTGAGTTCGGATGCTGCAAAGATAGAAAATGAACAAAGTGAAAGTATAAACAGAAGTGCAGCTCTCATTTTAAACTCCATTCTAAAAAGGTCACTAAATTGAGTCTAGTTCATATTGGTCATTTGACTTGCTTAGACATTGCCTATTTTCTCAATAATGCAGTTCGACTCTTTCTGAGATAACGTTTCATTCCTGTAACCAGGTGCGAACAACACCTTCCCTCCTCTAAATAAGACTTTAATTAGCGTTCATACCAGTAATCCCGGTTTTTTAAAGGCAATGAGTAATCCAATCCAGCCACTGAATACGTACTGACCATCAAAATTAACAATAAATATGAGTCAGTAAGTAGCAAGAATGCTTGTTGCTGCATAACCTTTAATCGAACGTAAGCAGCTTTGAGAGCCTAGTTTTCTGATATCTGTCACTTCTATTCCACCAGCAGGTATCGTGTGTCGCTCTTAAAAAGCTTACTCATTTCATAATCAAGGGAATCGAGAATGAGTTTGAATATAAAAAAATTTAACCCCATGACGACACTTTCAACCCTAGTAATGACGTTGGTCATGTTTCCTGTTTCTGCTGACGTTAATCAAGAACAATTCGAGTTAGGTAAGCAGAAAGCAAAGGTGTGCATGACCTGCCATGGCGTTGACGGCATCTCAACGCAAGACCCCTACCCGAACCTTCGCGGTCAAAAGGTGGGATATCTCATCTCCTCGTTAAAAGACTATCAGACAAGGGAAAGAACCAGTGGTTTGGCAATTCTCATGCAACAACAAGCCGACACCCTTTCAGACCAAGACATCCGCGATATTTCCTATTTCTATTCAATGCTCGGCAACGATTCAAACTCACTCAACGAATCAAATTCAGTCAGCGAATAAAAGCTTTAGGCAAGGAGCCTTGTTATGGAACAAGTGACACCGCAATACAACATTAAGGTCGTTAAGTACTTCATCATCGCGTCTTTAGTGTGGGCAATCGTAGGTATGATCATCGGGGTGATTCTCGCCGCGCAATTGTATTGGCCAGTCTTAAACTTCGATTCTCAATATTTCCAGTTTGGTCGACTGCGCCCGCTACATACATCTGGGGTGATTTACGGGTTCGTCGTGAACATCTTGATGGGGACATCTTTGTACATTGCCCAGCGAACAGGCCATTGTGAGTTGTTCAATAAAAGCCTTTCATGGATGGTATTTTGGGGATGGCAATTTATTCTATTGCTTGCGGTCATTTCCTTACCCGCAGGCCACACCAGCTCAAAAGAGTATGCGGAGCTTGAATGGCCAATCGACTTAATGATCGTGCTGGTTTGGGTGCTTTATGCGGTGTTGTTCTTTGGCACCCTTGCTAAACGAAAGGTCAGCCACATCTTCGTGGCTAACTGGTTCTTTGCTGCATTCATTATTGTCGTTGCAATGATTTTCATTGTGAACAACCTCGCGATGCCAGTTTTGGCGATGAAGTCCTACTCTGTGTTTGCAGGGGCTCAAGATGCGATTGTTCAGTGGTGGTGGGGGCATAATGCCGTCGGCTTCTTACTAACTGCAGGTGTGATTGGTATGAACTACTATTTCATACCCAAAGCGGCGGATCGACCTATCTACTCGTACCGTTTGTCTGTGATCCATTTCTGGGGCTTGGTAGGCTTTTACACATGGGCCGGAACGCACCATTTAGTTTACTCTTCCGTTCCGATCTGGATTCAGAACATCGGAATCGTGATGTCATTGATATTGTGGCTCCCTTCTTGGGCCGGTGCGTTCAATAGCGCAATGACCCTTCTACAAAACAAAGAAAAGCTGAAGTCCGACTACATTCTTTTATTCTTTTTCTCAGCAATTCTTTACTACTGCTTGGCGACATTCGAAGGTCCCCTACTCGCTATTCGCTGGTTCAACATGGTGGCACACAACACCGAATGGATCATCGGTCACGTACATTCCGCAGCTCTTGGATGGGTTGGAATGTCAGGGATAGCGGTTTTTTACTATTTCATTCCGCGCTTATGGGGCCAAACCGATCTTTGGTCACGACGACTGATTAAATGGCACTTTTGGCTCGCTCATGCTGGCGTCGCCATTTATGCGATAGCACTTTGGATCGCAGGCATCGGTGAGGGTTATATGTGGCTCGCTCAAAATGAAAATGGCGAACTGATTTACAGTTTTGTAGAAGCGATGGACTTTAAAGCACCTTGGCTATTCATGCGTTTCTTTGGTGGTGCACTGTTTGTACTTGGATTGTTCTTAATGGCATTCAACTTGTACAAAACGGTTCGTATGCCAGTAGTACACGACGCTAAACATACCGTTAATGAGGGGGCTTAAATGATGAGTAAAGACTTTACACATTCAATCGTCATTTTAATTTTGACCACCGTTGTTATTGCCTCCTTCTCTTTGTTGGTTTGGGTAGTGCCAAGCATTGTCCGCGGAGACGATATTGCCAAAGGCAGTTTAGCAATGCCACTCACACCTATTGAGTTGGCAGGGCGAGACATCTACATCAGTGAAGGCTGCCATGTGTGTCACACCCAAATGGTTCGCCCTCTTGAGCCAGAAGTGAAACGTAATGGTCGCCCGAACAAAGAGGCAGACGATATTTACGAATTTCCTAACTTGTGGGGCTCTAAACGTACTGGTCCTGACCTCACTAACTTAGGTAGAAAGTATTCTGACCAGTGGCATGTTATTCACCTAACTGATCCTAGAAAAGTCGTTCCTACATCGATAATGCCCTCTTACCCGTGGCTGTTTGAGCAGACTCTGACTGGCGATGATATCAGCGCGAAAATGGAGGTTTTACGTACCTTAGGTGTGCCTTATACCGATCAAGAAATTGGTGATGCCAGATTGCAAGTAAGAGGCAAAACCAAAGGTGAAGCGCTGATTCGCTATTTACAAAGCCTGGGTAAAGATACGTCACAGGAGGTATCACAATGAGCACATTCTGGAATCTATGGGCGGTACTCTTAACCTTAATATTCTTTATTCTGATGGTGTCTGTTGTCGTTAAATACTGGCGTAGCAATCACAAGGCCGATCACGACCACACCATTGGCACCTTTGATGGTATTGAAGAGAAAGATGCGCCTCCACCTAAGCTGTTGTTTGTAAGCTATGCGGTCGCATTTCTTTTGTCTGCTGGTTATTTGGTGCTCTACCCCGGGCTTGGCGAATGGGAAGGATTAGTCGATTGGGAACAAAGCGATGATAAGCTCAGTTCACCATCCACCACTCTCAATGAGCAATTTGCACAAACCAGCGAAACTACGTTAGAGGGATTAGCTGCAGTCCCAGAGATCGTGAACAGCGGTAGGATTCTGTTCCAAACTCACTGCGCTGCTTGTCACCGAGATAACGCTCAGGGACAAAAGCACTTTCCTAACCTGATCGACCAAGAGTGGCTCTATGGTGGCAGTGATGAAGCTGTTATTCATTCGATCGCCAAAGGTCGGAACGGTGCTATGCCAGGTTGGAGCGAAATCATGCGCCCCGACGAAGTGGCTAAGGTTTCTTACTACTTAGCTTCCCTCAATCAACGCCATACCGATGTTCCAGAAGTAAAAGTTAAAGTCGGCAAAGAGCTGTTTGTAAAATACTGCTCGTCTTGTCACGCTGATGGTTCTGTTGCGAACCCAGAGATTGGCGTGCCTGATCTCTCAGACGATATTTGGTTGCACGGCGGCAGTATTGAAGAGATACAACACACTATCAACAAAGGCTTGAACAACCTAATGCCTGCGTTTGATGAGCAGCTCACCGAGAACGAAATACTCGCGCTTGGGGCTTACATCCGACACGCCGGTGAAGTGGAGCAACAAAGGCTCGTGAGTTTGAAAGCATCGTCTGTTGAGCGCGGAGAATACCTAGCGTATGCCGGTGACTGTGTGGCTTGTCATAGTGCAGAAGGTGGCGAACCCTTTGCTGGCGGCCTACCCTTTGTGACCCCTTTCGGCACCGTGTATTCAACCAACATAACTCCACACACCACAGAAGGGATTGGGACTTATGACTTTGATGATTTCCGAGCCGCGTTAGTTGCCGGTAAAGGTAAGAACGGCTATCTATACCCTGCTATGCCGTACACTTCATATCAGTACCTCACAGACCAAGACATGATCGATTTGTGGGAATACATGCAGTCCATCACCGCGGTGCCACGACGCAATGATGACAACAGCATGATGTTTCCATCCAACATTCGCTTAGGTTTGCTTGGCTGGAATATCGTCTTTATGGATACCGACCCGATTGATTATGAAGTACCAGAAAAGCTCAAAGGAGAAATCGAGAATGTCGATAAGTGGCAACAAGGCAAATATTGGGTTGCAGGACTTGGTCACTGCTCTGAGTGCCACACGCCAAGAAACATTGCTCAAGCTCTGATACCTGAACGTATCTTCCAAGGTAACTTGATTGACGGTTGGAATGCACCCGATATCACGGCCAACGAACTGTATGTTGATGGTTGGGATGAAGCGACACTGACCGATTTCTTACACACGGGTCACTCAGACAAAGGTACTGCTTTTGCGGGCATGGCAGACGTAGTAAAAAACAGCCTCAGTTTGATGACGCGTGAAGATATCGAGTCGATGTCCTATTACCTACTCAGTGGTGACATCAACAACACCATTGCCAGTGATGCAGTTCAGTTGCAACCTAAAGGGTTTGATGAAGCCGCGTATGGCAGTGAAATCTACACCACGTATCGTCAAACCTGTGGAGCCTGTCATGGTGACGATGGTAAAGGTCGCGACCCTATCGCCCCTACTCTGTTGAATAACGGTATTATCATGCACAGCGACCCATTCAACACCATTGCGGTAACCGTTCGCGGCTTGCAACCCACCTATCTCGACAAAGATCGAAACTTCATGCCGATGGCAAGTTTTGAGGATGTATTGTCGGATCAAAGGTTGGCTGAGTTGATCACCTTCGTGCGATTGCACCTTGGAGATAGAAACGAACCCGTCACGGCGGAGCACGTACGAGAGGTAAGAGAAACACTTGAAGCAGCAGGTTACGCTGGAGGATTACACACCACACCTGAAATGTACGAAAATCGAGATAAGAACATTAACATTCGCTAGGTTCTCGACGTATTCGATTAGCTCAGCAAGTAGCAAGTAAGTTTAAATATTGATTAATAAACCCAAAGGAGACCAGTGCGTCTCCTTTTCTTTTTGCCATAACCCGAGTTTTCGATACTTTGCCGCACAACACAATTGTAACTAACTGATTACACAATTAAGCAGAGCTGCACATAATGCGATCAATCTCGCAGAACAAAGATGACACCAAGTGCATAATATGCAAAATTTTCTAAAGATGTACTAAGGACAGTTATGGATACAACTACACTCATCTACGATACGTTGGAAGGCCTGTCGAGCGCAAAGCCACAGCAACACGCTCAAATCCGCCAAAATCTATATAACCAATTAGATTTATCATTTGAGAAGCAGTTGGCTTTATATTCATCAGTTCTTGGTCCAGCAAGTGCTGGTAGATTGACCGACTTGGATAGTGCAGTGATGTCTGCACGCAAGATTGTTGGCTTAGAAAACAGCTAAACAACCTTCAACCTATCTCAACTTTAACGCTGCCATCGTGCAGCGTTTTTTATGGACGCTATTTAAGATAAGGACGGTTGGTTACGATAAACGCCGTTAGTTGCGATAAACGCGGTTAAGTAAGATAAGTGCAGTTAGGCCTGTTTATCAAGCTACACGCATTCTCATTTGGTTAATCTTATGTTCCATTTTTAACAGGTGTGCAACCTCAACAATGGCGCTAATGTTAGTAGCACGTTAACCACACATCGGATGGAAGAATCATGAGAGTACTTATTGAATATACACAAACAGGCAAATACCGTGATCATGCGTGGGAAGCACTAACTATTCGTTCAAAAGGCGAAATTCAAGCTGTGACTCCCTCTTATGCGGCTCAACTTATAGAACAGAACCGCGCCAGCTTATCGACCACTGAAAATCAAGATATCGTCATCCAACCTTAATGAGTTTAGGAACTATCCCTCCCGGTTCTTAAATTCTCTGCTTTACTCGCTTTAGTTATCAATACGATACTGAGAAAAACAGAGTTTGATGACATAAAAAAAACGCTGCACGGATGCAGCGTTTTCTTGTTTCTAGAGTATCTTATTTCTAACGTAGATAGCTTTTGACGTAGATAGCTTTTAACGTTGACTTAGATAGCCTCTAACGTACATAGATCTTAACGTAAACAGCTTCTAATGTAGACAGCTTCTAATGTAGACAGCTTCTAACGTAAACCGTCTAATTATTTTGGCAGGTTTTCTAACGCTTCAACCATCGTCATTAATTTGTCTACAATTCTTTCGCCATCCACTCTCAAACCATTGTGTTCGTACTCGTTGGTGATCCACGCTTTCGAATTTGGAATATTCGCCAGTGTTTCACGGCTGTAATTCAGCTCTACATACATATCATCCGCGTAAACCGCACATGCCATTGGAACGGTATTCTTGCTTAGCTGTTCAGCGTTGTACAAAGTGCCCCAATCCGATTTTTCAGCCAGAAGGTTGGCCGCTTCACGCAGTGGCTTCAACGTTTCTAGTTGGTCGAACATCCATGGGTACACCATTTCTCCGGTAAACCAGAACTCGTTACCCGATTGGTAGTTAAAGTGTGGGTACTGCTCGCGTACTCGGTGTGCAGACCAGTTAGACGCTGCACCTTGGCAGTAAATCGATTCATGTAAAATCGCGTAGATTGGGTTCGTTAGGTAGCCCTGCTCTTGCTGCATTTGATTTAAGAAGCTGTAGCTCAACTGCTTGCTTCCGTTCACTTCGACAAACGCACTCTCCAGTGTGAAATACATTGGAAGGTTTGCTTCGCCGCCACCAAGATTAATACCTATTAGCTGGAACTGTTCAACTGTGAACACCTGACCGTTTGGCAGTCTCACATCGTTGTTGAGCAGGTAATCAGAGATCTCGCGACACATAGCTTGTGCTTGTGGGAACTGAGCAAAGAAAGCTCTGTTTTTGTCTTCTACACGCTTGTAAGTCGCACGATAAACATCGTCAGCTTCTCGTTCAATAGAAGGAATGCCGCCCGTCACATAACAACGCTGCAAGCTCTGTGGGAACAGTGACAAATAGCTCAGTGTACAGAAGCCACCAAAGCTTTGACCAATCGTCGACCATTGCTTAATACCAAACTGTTCACGAATCGCTTCAGCGTCACGAACGATGTTATCCGCTCTGAAATGCGTTAAGTACTCAACTTGTTGTTCTGGAGACAGATGCGCCAATGTTTCATGGCTGATCACGGTGCTGTTGCCAGTACCACGTTGGTCAAGAAGCAGAACACGGTAGTTTTGCAATGCACGCTTTAACCAACCCGATTGCCCGCTAACACGTGGAGAAGGGAAACCTGGGCCGCCCTGAAAGTAGATCAGCCACGGCAGCTCTTGCGCATCTTTAGCGAGATCAACCAGCTCACGTGCGAAGACTTGGATCTGTTGTCCATCTTTGGCTTGATAATCAAGTGGCAACTCGAAAGAGTGCTGACGATACAGGGTGGTTCCATCAATAAAGTTAGCTTGCACGCTTCATTCCTTTTTATCTGATTCTAAAGTCATTGGTACGAATAAAAATGGCGCCCTTTGGCACCCTTATGAGCAAGATACGCATAGTAGCTTATAAATGAAACCGTTTGTTTAACATGAATGTGAACGTGCTTCGTTTAAATGTTCAATTACCTCTCAATGGGTAACAGCGTGTGTCAAAACAGTCAGTTTAGAAGAGGTTGATCCAGCGAGAGAGCAAAAGAATGAGGTAAAGCAAAGTCCAAAGCGTGAGGCAAATAAAAAGAGCTTAACGAGGTGAGGATACGTTAAGCTCTTTGGTTTTATCTGTGTTGATAAACTAACTCGCTTATTTGCCGTTAATCTATCGAACCTGTTAGTTCTAATGAACCTAATAAATCTAGCGACTACGAAGCCGTCAGTTCACCGGCACCTTGAGTCGAGCGTTCGCTGCTCTGAACTAGGATTGCGGTAGCGGTCTCTTTCAGTGCCGCCCACTCTCCATCATCCACCTCAATGCCATCGTTCCATGCTTTCTCTTGAGTTTTAAAAAGCGCTTCCGATTCAATGTGTGTTTGGTAGCCATCTGACAAACGTTCGATATCGAAATCCTGGACGGAAAGTTCGATGGTCATATTGTGGATATGTTCGACCGATGCCAGTGGCAAATCTGATAAAAACAGTTCTGGTGCAACGCAACCACGATTAAGCACATACAAAGTGCTCTTAGGGTTAGAGCCGTTATCCCAACGTGCCATGCACGCGATACCTTTCGCAGCCAGTTTTACAAGCTCGCTATACGCCAACCAACGGTTGTGGCAATTATTTAGCTCAATTTTCAGCGTCTTCTTACCAACCATTTTTTCAATCGAATAGTCCATAATCACAGGAAGATGACACGCCAAACTCGCCTTGTGCAGGTCGACTTCAACCGTATTATCACTGCGCACTTGAATATCGACAGGGCGGTCGTCCTCTAGCCCGATGAAGTTGCTCGCACTGTTAAAATGACGAACACCATCCAAACCGACCATTTGTAAATCTGCCACCATGTTCGCTATCACATCAGCTTCACCACATGTACGACGCATCCCCAGAAAGGCTTTATTGACGGCCGCTACCAGTTCATTGTGAGAAACGATCATAACGATTTACCTCCATGCTGGCCTTTCGAATTTGCGCTGTGAATATCTGCGCCGTAAGCATCTGTGCTGTGAATTGAAACATTTTGCGAACCAGACAGTTCAGCTTCACTTGGTAATATTGGGAACACCCATTCGTCCTGATGAATCTCATCAAGCAGCGGTGCGCCTTGGAAAAACGTTACTCGTACCCAACGGTCTGAGCGAGGATCAAACTTAGTCGCACCAAACATTGCTAGCTTACAACGCAGTAAGTGCATTGGTGGCGAATCTTGATGCAGCACATTCATTTGAATGTCGCCCATCGCTTTGTTACCTAGCGTCCACACACGGCGCGCAATTGCACGGTGTTGCGGCTGTTTAACAAGGAACTCAGCCAATGAAAGCTCAGGCGCGAATTGCAATAAAGCATGGTACAAACGGTAAGCTTGACGGCCAATATCCAACGGCAGTTCACGCTCTTCACCCAGCTCTTCACCTCGAACACCGAGTCTTGGCTCTTCTTTGTCTTGAGAGCGATACCAGAACCAGTAGTTGTTTTCTGCTTTAGTAAAGTCGGTCGTGATCGCCCAGCGATACTTCTCTTCTAGTACAACCAGAAGGTCTTGAATCTTTTTGCCGCTAGGAAGCGACAGTGTTTCGCTGCAATTCATTTGCTCTTGATGGGCGTCCACTAATTCTGGGTACAATTCCATCAAGCATGAGATAAGGATTTCTTGGGCTTCCATACTCATGTGCTTAGATTGTTCGACTAACTGTGCCCATGTATCGCACAGGCTGACAGAAGCTTCTAATGATTGTTCTGTGTGCTTCAAATCATCAACAGCGGCTTTGTTCAGCTCTTGCTGTGTTTCATTGATGGTAACGACTTGTTCTAAATGACAAATCGCTTTTTTAACTAAGGTACGTAGTGGCTCGATCAACGCCGTATCAGTCTGACTGGACAACACGTCCGCCAATGCATGTTCACGGGTTGTCATCCACTGATCGACAATACTAGGGTGGTTAATCAGGTATGGCGCCATACCTAAACCAGTCGCATTACCAACACCAAGGTAACGTTGTAATCCTCGATGCAAGGTAATCGCTTGTTCACCGCCCTGTTGTTCGGCTAGGTAATGAACCCAATCTAGGCTGAACTCACGCAGCATATAAACTGCACACATTTGCGCACTAAATGACTGATTAAAATCTTCATTTTTCTCTAAGATTTTAAAGTCTGCAATGCCAAATTTGCCATTCCCATAAACGGCAGTGGTTCGTAGGATGTAGCCTACTTCAGCCAGTTCTTTTGGCGTTGGTTGAACACCTTTCGCCAAGTGACTCACAATGTGTTCAAACACACGTACACTTTTGTTTGCACGCGCTAAAACAAGTACGTTATTTGGATTACGGCCGGCTTCTTGAAGCGGTACATTCGCACGAAGTCTTTCAAGTAGGGTGACATCAACATCACCAAGAACAAGCGCAAACGTTACGTCCCACTTTTCAGCAATTACACGGTCATTTCGTTCGTCATCTGCAATTTCATCGCAAAAAACAACCAAATGATAAACATGGTTTGGCGTCGCTAGCTTATAGATAACATGACCAAAACCTTGAGCGTCTAATTGCCACTCATGTTTCGTCACTTTCCACTCTTGCTGCGCCATTTTACGAATCAAAGTTCTCACGAAGCTGATGCGTGTTTGGTGCATCGCACCTAGCCTTTCCGGTGCCATGACAACCGTTGCGTCACGTAATGCTGATTCAGTGTAGGTAGAACGATGTGCATCCATTTTGCTCACCACCTTATAGTTATAGGGTTTTGCTAGCCATTCAGAACCGATCGTTGCCGTCATTTGAAGCATTCGTTATTACAGTATGCTGGTTAGCTTTCACGTTATGTGGGGCAAGCGAGCTCGCCCCTTATTATTTGTCCTGACTAGATCGATTGACCTAAATACTTTGCCGTCCGGTGTATCTTCACCAGTACAGTTTTGCTGTTCCTTTCGGAATTTTTGCATCAGCCTTCTTTCGAAGGCTGATTTTTCTTATTTAATCAGTTTCTTGTTTTACAGAGCTCTTGTCTTACAGAGCCCTTTTCTTTACAAAATCTGCTCTTTAAAAAACCTATTCTTTAAAAACCCTGTTCCTTCGCCATCTTGATTGCGATTTGAGGCGCATTCCAAAGCGATGGCAGTAAGATTATGGACACCGGTACCGCTGTGATTACAATGAACGATTGCAGCGCGGAGATTCCGCCTGAACCTAGGGAAATCAGAATCAATGCTGTTACCCCCATCATCACACCCCAGAAAGTACGAATAATTGCGTTAGGCTCTGTCTCACCACTGACTACCACACTGATGGTGTAAGTCATTGAGTCACCTGTCGTTACGATGAAGATCGTCGTCAAGATCAAGAACAGAATAGAGATAAGCATTGGCATTGGTAGTTGCTGAGTTACTGCCAGTAGCGCGCCAGGTAAGTTAAAGCCTTCGAACGCTTTACTTACGCTGCCTGGGTCTGCAATTTCAAACGCTAGACCAGAACCACCTACAATGGTGAACCAGAAACATGTTACAAACGGCGCAATAAGACTGATGGTTGATACCAATTGGCGAATACTACGACCGCGTGAAATACGTGCGATGAAGATTGCCATCATTGGTCCGTAACCTAAGAACCAACCCCAGAAGAATACTGTCCACCAGCTCAACCAACCTTCGTCACCACGGTATGTTGCCATTGGGATGAAGTTGTCTATCATGCTGCCTACACCTTGGATGTAGCCATTGAAAATGAAGTTTGTTGGGCCGAAGATCAGGATGTAGACCATCAATGCCATTGCTAAAATTACGTTGTAACGGCTTAGCATTTGCATCCCGCGGTTAAGACCACTTAATGCAGACAATGTGTAAAGAACGATAGCGAACAAGATGATGATCAGCTGTGTCGTGAAGCCATCTGGAATACCAAACAGTTCGTTCAGGGCGTAGCTCACTTGTAGGCCTAAGAAGCCAATCGGACCGATGGTGCCCGCTGCTACTGCAACAATACAACATGCATCAATCAATGCGCCGGTATGGCCTTTCAGAGCTCTTTCACCTAATACAGGGTAAAGAAGAATACGAGGTTTAAGCGGTAAGCCTTTGTCGTAGTGAAGGTGCATAACCACGATAGACGTTAAGCTACCAACGATTGCCCATGCAAGAAAACCCCAGTGCATGAATGATTGTGATAGAGCATTCACCGCGCCTTGTTGTGCATTTTCTTGTGCGCCGTACAACGGTGGTGGGCTCACGTAATGCGCGATAGGCTCTGCTGCCGCCCAAAATACGCCGCCACCCGCAAGTAGTGTACAGAAGATGATTGCCATCCAGCGAAAGCCATCCATCTCAGGCTTATCGATGCCACCTAGGATAACCTTGCCTGTTCGCCCTGCCGCTAGGCCAAGACCAATAAGAAAAGTCAGAAGAAGAAGCATTTGCCAATAAGGACCGAACACTTTTACAGACCAAGCAAAACCCGTGTTTACTAGGCTTGATAACAGCTCGCCATCAAACAAAGCAAGGGCTACGAACAGAGCAATAAAGCCGCCGCTGTACCATAGTGCTGGGTTGGTTAGTCCTAATTTGTCTGAAGTAGATTCAGACTGTGTATTATTGTTTGCTGTGTTTGTTTGACCCGCATTTACGTTTGAAGATTTCACGCTATTGGTTAAATCAGACATACTCTGACTCCAGAGGTTTCTTTGCAGCTGTCACTTTAATGATGACTACAAGAGGTGTATTTAACACCTGCCCTATTGTTTTTTGTGTTGGGCAGGCTAATCCATGTTTGGGTTACCGCGTTGCGAAATAGACCGTTGTTCCTTTTGAATAGTGAAATTGGTTAAAACAGCACGTCTAAATGAACGTTTATTAGAAGGCTGCTAATTCGATGATTGCTAGTGAAAAAACACTTAACCCTTGCTTTGAGGCTCTAGGCCATCTTTCAAGAAGTTAAACCAGTTTTCTCCCAAGACTTGCCCAGCTTCAGACTCGCTGAAACCATGGCGCATCAATCCGTTATAGATGTTTTCCATACCCGCACTACCACAGAACCAAGGCAGCGCATCTGGCCAACCTGAGTTGTTTGCAGAGCCTTCGCCATAGTCCATTGCTTTAGACCAACGACCATTTCTCATCCATTCAAGAACGGCTTGAGGTTGGTTTAAGCATAGGTCACTACCAATACCTAGGTGTTCTACGCCAACCATGTCAGCGGTAGTCGCAACCATTTGGCAGAAATCTTCCAACGTACATTGGCTGCCATTTGGTAGATGGAATGGGTATAAGCTGAATCCGATTAAGCCACCGCGTGCGGTTAGGGCTTTAATCACATCGTTTGATTTGTTTCGTAGTGCATCATGAGCAAACGTTGGGTTCGCATGGCTAATACAAATAGGACGAGAA
The DNA here is from genome assembly GCF_021728015.1 of Vibrio sp. G-C-1. NCBI lineage: Bacteria > Pseudomonadati > Pseudomonadota > Gammaproteobacteria > Vibrionales > Vibrionaceae > Vibrio > Vibrio sp. G-C-1. Next base: position 253,917 of record NZ_JAKKCR010000008.1, read on the forward strand.
GACAGGTCAATCGCCTCAAGCGTTGAACGCTCAGCACTGTGAGACATATCGATGATCATGCCCACTCGGTTCATCTCTTCGATGGCCTGTTTACCAAAGCGCGTGATGCCTGTGTCGTTCTGCTCATAACAACCCGTCGCCAGTAAGCTTTGGTTGTTGTAAGTAAGCTGCATGATCAAAAGACCCTGCTGACGCATCACTTCGATAAGACCAATCTCATCATCGATTGGCGAACAGTTTTGAGCACCTAGAAAAATGCCGACTTTGCCTGTCGCTTTTGCAGTTTCAACATCAGCCATTGAATGAATCGGCATAATAATGTCTGCATTTTGCTCGAATCTTAGGTTCCACTCAGCAAAGCGAGATAAGGTTTCACGAGCTGTTTCGTGGTAAACCGCGGTAGCGTGAACTGCTGTAATGCCGCTCGCCTTTAGTGTTTGGAAATATTCTCTGTTCCAATTGCAGTATTGCAATCCATCTATAACAATCCGTTGCTGGTACATAACCACTCCTATTGAAAGCTCAGTGTTCTAGCTCGGTTTTGAAAACACGCTCAAATAACATGTTTTCAAAAATGGGTTAAATCACTTACTGGGTGCTCAGTCTTTGAAATCTACATTGATTGAGCGGAATTGGGTTTGGATGTTGGCCTGACTCTGTGAATCAGGCCAATTCGATAGCTGGATAGCTAGAGACTTAATATCTTCAGCTATCCAATTCTTATATAGAAAGCTGCTTAGTAAGGACGCTGGTAAGCTGTCTTCACCACTGTGTAGAACTCTTTCGCGTATTGACCTTGCTCACGAGGACCGAAGCTAGACTCTTTACGACCACCAAACGGTACGTGGTAATCGGTGCCTGCTGTTGGTAGGTTCACCATCACACAACCTGTTTGCGCTTGTTGCTTGAACATTGCGCTAGTACGTAGGCTTTGAGTAATGATGCCGCCCGTTAGACCAAAGCGAGTATCGTTTGTTGTCGCAATCGCTTCTTCTAGGTCAGCGACACGAATCACGCTTGCCATTGGTGCAAACACTTCTTCTTGGTTCACTTCCCAATCGTTCTTAGTGTTCAAGAACAGCGTTGGAGACATGTAGAAGCCTTCGTGTTTCATGCTTAGGCGTTCACCACCGAATGCGAGCTCACCGCCGCTTTGACGTGCTTTCTCAACCCAACCTAGGTTTGCTTCAAGTTGGTTTCCGTCAACAACAGGGCCCATGAACACGCCGTCTTCTAGTGCGTGACCCACTTTCAGCTCGCTCATACGCTTGATCAGTGCTTCAACGTATTGGTCGTGAATGCCATCCATAACCACTAGACGAGAAGATGCTGTACATTTTTGACCTGCGCCAGAGAATGAACCTGCAATCGTTGCATCAACGGCTGTTTGGATATCAGCATCATCAGCAACCACAAGTGCGTTCTTACTGCCCATTTCTAGTTGGCAACGAACGAAGTTTGGCGCTGTAGCCGCCGCAACCTTACGCCCTGTATCAACAGAACCAGTAAAGCTCACACCGTTCACTTCTTTAGAGTTGATCAGTGCATCACCTACTTTTGAACCACTACCCAGTACAAGGTTAAACGTACCTGCAGGCATACCTTGACGGTGGATGATTTCAGTTAGTGCAACCGCACTTGCTGGCGTTAGGTTTGCTGGTTTCCAGATAACGCTGTTACCGAAGGCAAGCGCTGGAGCGATTTTCCAAGCTGCTGTTGCCGTTGGGAAGTTCCAAGGAGAGATGATGCCGATAACACCCACCGCTTCACGAGTCACTTCTACAGAAACACCTGGGCGTACTGATTCTGCGTTGTCGCCAATTTGACGAAGCACTTCTGCCGCAAAGTACTGGAAGAACTGACCTGCGCGGTAAATTTCGCCACGACCTTCAGCAAAAGGCTTACCTTCTTCACGAGAAAGCAACGTACCTAGCTCATCACAACGTGCAATCAGCTCATCACCGATTGCTTGAAGTACTGCTTGCTTACGTTCAATCGGCGTTTTTTCCCACTCTGGTTGAGCGTGCTTTGCCGCTGAAATCGCCTGTTGAACTTGGTCAGCACTTGCTTGTGCGAAGTTACCGATGTTTTCCGAAATATCTGATGGGTTAATGTTCGCAACGGTGCTTACACCCGCTTGCCATTCGCCGCCAATGTAAAGTGCGTTTTCTGCTTGAACATTCTGTAATTGAGTCATCATTCTGTCCTTGTAACGGTTAGGTTGCGTTTGAGCCTGGCAACCATCTGATTAATGAATAAAACGTTAATTTATATAAGAAATAACGTTTAAATCTTGTATCTAAAGCTGAACCAAGACGCTTGTATCAATAAAGATCTTTACAGACAAATAGCTTTAATCCGCAAATTGCCTCAGTTCACAGTATCTTTATTCAGGTTGAGAGGCTGATGCGTAAACCACGAACTCAACCAACATTTCTTCTCTTGCTAACCCTGCAACGACGACCGCAGCACGGTTTGGATAAGGTGCATTGAAGTATTCTCCGTATACGCTGTTGACCGTTTTTAGATATTCACGGTCTGTCACGTAAATCAGAACTTGCAGCACTGAATCCATAGATTCGCCTGCACACTCCAACGTATGAACAAGGTTGTTAAAAGTCTGACGCGTTTGCGCTTCGATACCGCCTTCTACTACTGCGCCAGTTTCATCAATTGGAATCTGCGCTGTGTATAGAGTGCCGTTATTAACGATTGCCCACTCTAGTGGTGCTTTTGAAGCGAAAAGCTCGGTTTTTACTGGGTGTTTTTTAGTTTGTGCGTTCACGATTCCATCCAACTTTGTAACAACTATGTTTCAAGATGGTTAAATACTGCACCTTGACGGCTGATAAATCTAACGGTAAATTTTGTGCATTTGATAAATAAAATCTATCACCTTTAAAAAAGTAAGGTATAGCAAGGCCTAGAGAAGGATTCCTGTCATGAGTATTAAGCTACAACAGTTAAAACATTTTGTTTTAGTGGTCGAAGAAGGCGGATTTAGAGCAGCATCTCACCGAGCAAATCGCTCGCAAGCGGCACTTTCAACATCGATAAAAGAGCTAGAAAAAATTCTCGGCCAACCACTGTTTGAAACGGGCAACAAATCGACGCTGACACCTTTTGGCGAAATATGTTTACCGAAAATCATTCAATTCTTAAATGTTTACAAGGCATTAGATAACGACCTCCGTGCTGCAGCAGCTGGCCAACAAGGGCGAGTTCGAATAGCGAGTGTCCCTTCAGTGGCCGCAAAACTTATCCCTAGTGTTTTAGGGGCTTTTTGCGAAAAGTACCCCAATGTTGAGGTCAGCTTAATTGACGATAATGCGGCAGGTGTGGAAGCGAGATTACTCTCTGGAGAGGTGGATGTTGCCCTCGGAAATAGCTCCCATTTAGAAGAAGAGAGCATCGATTTCACGCCTTTGCTCTCTGACCCTATTGGTGTGGTCTGCCTCAAAGATAACCCCATCGCCTCTCAACGAGAGGGAATAGAATGGCAAACTTTGTTAAAACAACCCTTCATTCGCAACGGTACTTGTACCCTACTTGACCCAACACCCGCACGAATGCTCAGCGAACAGGCTCTGTATTCAGTAGAGAACATCACTTCGTTGTTTTCGGTGTTAGAACTCGGGATAGGCGTCACCACGCTGCCTAAACTGGCTTTCCCAACCAATGAAACCCGTTTGGTGTGGATCCCATTGATTGACCCGCCCTTACAGCGTCAGATCGGTATTTTCAGATTGGCTGACCGTACGATCTCGCCACAAGCACAAGCCTTTCATGACTTGTGTATTCAATACCTAAGCTATGAAGAGTAATAGAAAAACATGAATGAAGGCGCTTCCTATAGGCCTATTGATACGACAAACATCTTTAGATTCCGATTATTTCTGTATTGAAACTGTTACTTCTGGGTCGATGCTCTGCGAATTCGTCCGATAATAATTCGACCCAACCTCAGCGATACCTCTATTTTTGAGTCAATTAACCCGTACTTTCCATCTGTATGTATGTTTTCTCGCCCTTATCATTGACCCTAGATCTTGTTGCATCAGCGGTTGGGTGATGAATTTTCAATCAAATTTTCATCTTGAACCCGGTGCTGGGCGTGTTGATTCGCGTTCCAATACATCAATAATGAAAATATGATAACGATATTAAAAAATATTAGCTTAATGATAAGGAGCACCATACTGCTATTTCACTACACAAACGAAACCTTTCAATATCAACAAAATCTTGGTTATACCCCGCTTCGAATACCAACCCGTCATCACATTTAGAAAAGACTCTAAGTCATTGAATATACTTACTTGACAACATTATATCCTGATATTTTTTCACTCTAATTTTCTGGGTAAAACCTCCCTTTTCTCGCTATAAACAAAGCATTTTAAATATTCATGGATTTAATAATAGAACTATTACTTTCATAAATGAAAAACACTCATTTCAAAAATGGAATTATTGATGCCGATATTTGTCGTTTTGATCACATAATTTTAGGCGTAGTTTATATTTTGTCGAAACGATAGCGAGTTAGTTTTTAACGTTTAATTTCGTCAGGAGATATAAAGCCAGGAAGATTATTTCTTTGTTAACAAGTAAAGGTTTATTAACAAGTCAAATTGCTATTAACAAGTAAGTGCTAGTAACAAAACATATTCAAACTGTGTTTTATATTGACTTACACTGTTAAATATAAGGTTTTATTATGAGGCTTAATGGGATAAGTAGCGACATCCTTGTTGCTGCTAAAAGAGTTGTTCTCTGCCAAATAGTATTAGCCGTCGGTGTAGTTTTATATGAAGTGTTTTTTGGTAATAAAGTAGATATGGAGTCTTCAGCTTTGGGTGTCGTAATCGCGATGTTACCACCGCTGTTTGGTTTTATATATGCAAGCCTTAAGGTGCACAAGAATCCTAATTATAGTTTACGTGACTTAATGCAAATGAGTCGTGTCGTGAAAATAACCTATACGTTCTTAATGTTTATCCTGGCATTCCAGTTTTTTAAATTGGATAACCCAGTAATATTATACGCGTACATTTTCACAATGATTGGGTACTTCTTAACACCATTTATTACTGCCTCTACAAGATCGGAGTACGTGTAGTATGGATCAAGTCACTACCGCTCACGAATACATAGAGCATCACTTAACCTTCTTAACTACAGGTGATGGTTTCTGGGCGTTCAACATTGACTCAATGTTGGTATCTTGGATCACGGGTTTACTGTTTATTGGAGCTTTTCGATATGTAGTGACCAAGGGCACTAGCGGTGTTCCAGGTCGTTTTCAATGTTTTATCGAGCTTATCTTTGATTTCGTTAACAACCTAGTCAAAGAGATTTTTCAAGCGGAGGATAAATTAATAGGGCCACTGGCATTAACCACTTTTGTTTGGGTGTTGTTAATGAATGCAGTCGACCTATTGCCTATAGATTTAATACCAGGGTTAACTCGTGTAATGGGTTTAGAACACTTTAGAGACCTACCGACAGCGGATGTAAATATCCCAATGTCGATGGCACTCGGTGTGTTTATTTTATTGTTAACTTATACGTTTAAAAATAAAGGTTTGAAAGGCTTTATCAAAGAGCTAACTACTCAGCCATTTGATAACCCTCTTTTATATCCTGTTAACTTTGCTCTTGAATTAATAACATTAATTTCAAAGCCAATATCACTAGGCTTACGATTATTCGGAAATATGTATGCAGGCGAGATGATATTCATCCTTATCGCACTAATGCCTTGGTGGATGCAATGGGCACTAAGTGTTCCATGGGCCTTATTCCACATATTAATCGTATTCTTACAAGCATTTATATTTATGGTACTGACCGTTGTTTACTTAGCAATGGCAACAGAAGAACACCACTAATTAATAACTAAAAAATTAACTAACACATTATTTATCGGAGATACAAATGGATATCGTAAGCGCAGTTTTATATGTAGCAGGTGCATTACTGATCGGTTTAGGTGCAGCAGGTGCAGCATCTGGTATTGGTAACTTAGCAGGTAAATACCTTGAAGGTGTTGCTCGTCAACCAGACCTTACTCCAATGCTTCGTACTCAATTCTTCATCATGATGGGCCTTGTGGATGCTGTACCGATGATCGGTGTTGGTATCGGTCTATACATCATCTTTGCCGTGGCTTAATTAGAAGCTTTGAAAAGATCGATTTGTAAATAATCAAGATTTAGTGAGGAAGGTATGAACTTAAATGCCAGCATGTTTGGTCAAGCAATCTCATTCGTGATTTTTGTTTGGCTATGCATGAAATATGTATGGCCCCCTCTCACCGCGATGTTAGACGAGCGCCAAAAAGAAATCGCTGATGGTTTACGCCACTCAGAGAATGCAGCGAAAGAGCTAGAACTAGCAAAATCAAATGCCGCACAACTCGTCGCAGATGCGAAAAAAAATGTGACCGAACTGATTGAGCAAGGCAAAAAACGCCGCAACGAAATCATCACCTTAGCTCACCAAGAAGGTGAGCAAGAAAAGGCACGCATCTTAGAACAAGGTAGAGCTGAGCTAGAAGGCGAACGTCAAAAGTTACGCCGTGAACTTCAGGCGGATATGGCAGACGCTGTTATTCAAAGTGCACAGAAATTGATCAGCAAAAACCTAGATTCTGAAACGAACCGAGCGTTAGTTGATCAAATGATAAGCGAACTCTAAACGGAGGCAATATGTCAGATTACACCAATATTGCTCATCCCTACGCTAAAGCATCGTTCGACTTTGCTTTAGGTGAAAACAAGTTACAAGAGTGGCACTCAATGCTGTCCATTCTTGTAACGGTAGCGGAAGAAGAAACGATCGCTAAACAGATTTCATCAGCAGAAGGTGTTCACACACAGCAATCTGAAGAACTGGTCAATCTCATCATTCACGTTTGCCAAGGACTCGTTGATGACCACGTCATTAATCTCATTAAAGTCTTGGCTGAGAATGGCCGTCTTGCAGTGATCAGAGACTTGTTTAACTTGTTCAGCGACCTAAAGGACGAACATGAACGTGTAATCCCTGTCACTGTCACCAGTTCAGAATTGCTTACACAAGATCAAGTTACATCACTCACTGCTGCACTTGAGAAGAAATTAGAGCGTCAGGTTGAAATGGAACAGGTTATTGATGACTCGCTGGTTGGCGGGATCGTCATCAAGGCGGGTGAAACCGTCATCGATGGTTCTTTGAACACATCAATTAGCCGATTAGCCCATCAACTTCACGCGAGATAGGTAACAATTATGCAATTAAATTCAAATGAAATCAGCGATCTAATCAAAGATCGCATCTCGAAGTTTAATGTGAGCACCGAAGCTCGCAACGAAGGCACCATAGTCTCGGTTCGTGATGGCATCATTACTATTAATGGCCTTGCGGATGTCATGCAGGGTGAGATGATCGAGCTTCCAGGTGGCAAATACGCTCTTGCTCTTAACCTTGACACGCACTCAGTCGGTGCCGTGGTTATGGGTCCCTACACTGACCTCTCTGAAGGTATGAAAGTGAAAGGTACTGGCCGTATCTTGGAAGTACCAGTCGGTAACGGACTTCTTGGCCGTGTAGTAAACACATTAGGCGAGCCAATCGATGGCAAAGGCCCAGTGAGTTGTGACCGACTCGACCCAGTTGAAGTGATTGCTCCCGGCGTAATCGAGCGTAAGTCCGTCGATCAGCCAATTCAAACCGGTTATAAAGCCGTTGACACCATGGTGCCTATCGGCCGTGGTCAACGCGAACTTATCATCGGTGACCGTCAGACAGGTAAAACGGCGCTAGCCATCGATGCAATCATCAATCAAAAAGATTCTGGCATCAAATGTGTGTACGTGGCTATTGGCCAGAAAGCCTCCACTATCGCAAACGTTGTTCGTAAACTCGAAGACCACGATGCGCTTAAAAATACCATCGTTGTTGTTGCATCAGCATCAGAATCAGCAGCGCTTCAATACCTAGCACCCTATGCGGGCTGCACCATGGGTGAATACTTCCGTGACCGCGGTGAAGATGCATTGATCATCTATGATGACCTATCAAAACAAGCCGTCGCTTACCGTCAAATCTCATTGCTACTGAAACGCCCACCGGGTCGTGAAGCCTTCCCTGGCGACGTATTCTACCTCCACTCACGCCTACTAGAACGTGCAGCACGAGTGAATGCGGAATATGTAGAGAAGTTTACGAACGGTGAAGTAAAAGGCCAAACAGGCTCACTGACGGCGCTTCCTATCATTGAAACTCAAGCGGGTGACGTATCTGCGTTTGTACCAACCAACGTAATCTCAATTACTGATGGTCAGGTTTTCCTACAAACCCAACTGTTTAACTCAGGCCTACGCCCTGCTGTTGACCCAGGTATCTCGGTATCTCGTGTGGGTGGCGCAGCGCAGTGCAAGATCATCAAGAAGCTGTCTGGTGGTATCCGTACATCATTAGCTCAATACCGCGAATTAGCCGCATTTGCTCAGTTCTCTTCTGACTTAGATGACATGACGCGTAAGCAGCTTGACCATGGTGAGCGTGTAACCGAACTGATGAAGCAAAAGCAATACTCGCCGATGTCTGTCGCTGAGCAAGCAACGGTTATCTATGCAGCAGAAAAAGGCTATTTGGCTGACGTAGAGTTGAACAAAATTGCACGTTTTGAAGAAGAATTGATTGCTTACGCAAAAGGTCAAAACCCAGAGTTGTTCGACACCATCAACGCTAATGGTGACTACAACGATGAAATTGATGGCGCTCTTGCAAAGCTTCTCGGTGACTTTGTAGCGTTGAAAGCTTGGTAAACGCTCCGGTTTGTTGGCTGGAAATCAAAACAAATTAGGAGCAGATAATGGCAAATACTAAAGAAATTCGCACCAAGATAGGCAGTGTTAGTAACACTCAGAAAATCACCAGTGCAATGGAGATGGTTGCGGCAAGTAAGATGCGTAAGGTTCAAGACAATATGACGCTAACACGTCCATATGCGGAGAACATGCGCAAAGTTATCTCTCATGTCGCATCAGGGTCGCTGGAATACCAGCATCCCTACCTTCAACAGCGTGAACCAAAACGCGTTGCTTACATCATTATTTCGTCCGACCGGGGCTTATGTGGTGGCTTGAACTCGAACTTGTTCAAGAAAGTGTTAGAAGAAATGGAGCAATGGCGCACCAAGGGAGTCGAGGTAGAAACAACCTTAGTGGGATCTAAGGCTATCTCGTTCTTCCAACGCAGCGGCAATGTTATCGCGCAAACGTCAGGCCTTGGTGACGCGCCTAAATTAGAAGACATTTTAGGTACGGTTAACGCGATGCTAGGGCATTACGACGACGAAAAAATCGACAGCTTGTATCTCGTTTATAACCAGTTCATCAACACCATGGTTCAAGAACCAACGACCTTGCAGTTGCTGCCACACCCTTCAGATTCTGAGGCCGATGGAGGCGCGAAAAAAGCACGTCGTTGGGACTACATCTATGAACAAGCACCAAGAGACATCCTCTCTGAGCTGTTACATCGATACATTGAATCGCAAGTGTATCAAGGCATCGTAGAGAGCATTGCCTGTGAGCAAGCAGCCCGAATGGTGGCCATGAAAGCGGCGACCGATAACGCAGGCCAACTCATCGATGATTTGCAGTTGGTATACAACAAAGCGCGACAGGCTGCCATCACCCAAGAACTGAGTGAAATAGTCTCAGGTGCTCAAGCTGTCTAAAGGCAGAAAAGAGCGGGTTAAGAATAGAATTTGAGGATTTAGAGATGAGTGTTGGAAAAATAGTTAAAGTTATCGGCGCGGTGGTAGACGTCGAGTTCAGCGGCGGCAACAGCCCACGCGTTTATGATGCATTGAAAGTGACTAGCGAGGAAGCAAGCTCGCTCGTATTGGAAGTTCAGCAACAACTGGGTGGCAGTATCGTTCGTTGTATTGCAATGGGTACGTCAGATGGCTTGCGCCGAGGCCTAACTGTTGAAAACACCGGTTCTCCAATCACCGTTCCTGTGGGCGAAGAAACCTTAGGCCGTATCATGAACGTTCTTGGTCAGCCTATCGATGAATGCGGTGAAATCGGTCAAAAAGAAAGCTACGAAATTCACCGTGAAGCACCCTCTTATGAAGAACAAGCAAACAGCACTGAACTTCTTGAGACCGGCGTTAAGGTTATCGACCTTATTTGTCCGTTCGCAAAGGGCGGTAAAATCGGTCTGTTCGGTGGTGCTGGCGTAGGTAAAACCGTCAACATGATGGAGCTTATCAACAACATCGCAAAAGCCCACTCAGGTCTCTCTGTATTTACCGGTGTTGGTGAGCGTACTCGTGAAGGTAACGACTTCTACTACGAGATGAAAGAAGCCGGTGTACTAGACAAAGTGGCCATGGTTTACGGCCAAATGAACGAGCCACCGGGAAACCGTCTACGTGTTGCACTTACAGGCCTGACTATGGCTGAGCGCTTCCGTGATGAAGGTCGTGACGTACTGCTGTTCATTGATAACATCTACCGTTACACACTTGCGGGAACAGAAGTATCAGCACTGCTGGGCCGTATGCCTTCAGCAGTAGGTTACCAACCAACACTCGCTGAAGAGATGGGTGTGCTTCAAGAGCGTATCACTTCGACTAGACAAGGCTCTATCACGTCTATCCAAGCGGTATACGTACCTGCGGATGACTTGACCGATCCATCACCGGCAACAACCTTTGCTCACTTAGATGCGACCGTTGTACTGTCTCGTAATATCGCGGCATTGGGCCTCTACCCTGCAATCGACCCATTGGATTCAACATCTCGCCAATTGGACCCGCTTGTGGTTGGTCAAGAGCACTACGACATTGCACAAAAAGTCCAAACAACGCTGCAACGCTACAAAGAGCTAAAAGACATCATCGCGATTCTTGGTATGGATGAGCTTTCAACTGAAGATAAACAGACGGTATCTCGCGCTCGTAAGATTGAACGTTTCTTAACTCAGCCTTATCACGTAGCCGAAGTGTTTACCGGTCAGAAAGGCGTATTTGTACCGCTAAGCGAAACACTAAGAGGCTTTAAAGGCCTGTTAGGCGGCGAATATGACGATATCCCAGAGCAGGCATTCTTGTACTGTGGTTCTATCGACGAAGTGCTTAACAAAGCAAAATCACTCTAAGAGGCAGGTGCACCATGGCTATCGGAATTACAGATAATACATTTCAACTTAATATTGTAAGTGCGGAAGGTACGCTGTTTTCAGGTCCAGCGTATGCCCTAGCCGTTTCTGGCGCTGATGGTGAGCTGGGGATCCGCCCCGGTCACTCCCCGCTTCTCAGTAAAATAAAGCCAGGCGTGACAGTGTTTGTCACAGACCCTAAATCAGAGGGGCAAGTGCTTTATGTTTCTGGCGGGATGCTAGAAGTTCAGCCGGATGTGGTAACGGTGTTAGCCGATACTGCCCTGCACGGCCAAGATATTGACCGCGCTCGCGCAGAAGAAGCGAAATATGCAGCTCTAGAAAATATCAATAAAGGCAATGTAGACATCAACTTTGCACAAGCTCAGCTAGAACTCGCAAAAGCCGTTGCCCAGCTTCGCGCATCAGAACTGACGTCTTCTCGCACTCGACACTGAGAATAGAACTTAGATGCTTAATGCTTGATGTGTAAATAGTCTACCCACTTAAACATGATTTAAGTGGGTAGACTACATCAGGAACCCTTCTCTCCCTTCCAACTTCCTCTGCCTTTCAACCGTCCCTGGTACATCCTTTTCCACCAACGTTTACACCATTATCTCTCTGCAAAACGCGCTTGGTGCGGATCAAGTTCATGACCAAGAGGTTGTGTGAGTGAATGATATAACTCAGGCTTACGACCACGAATCCAGCGTCTGCCAGTACACATATCTAACTCTTCTGCTTTTAGCTCTGCAATCACCATATCGTTATCAACACTATCGGTCTCAGTGATGATTTCCCCATAAGGACTTAGGATCATCGCATTGCCTGTTCTGACTTCATCCATATCAACGCCGACACCATTACTAAACACCACAAACATGCCATTGTCGTGCGCTCTTGCAGGCAACCAACGCATTAACCACTCGCGGCCATTCTTGCCCTGCATTTCAGCACGAATCGCTTCTGGGTTTTCATCTCGGTTAAACCATAACTCTGGGTCAATACGCTTCATCGCATTCGGGCTTCGTGAATGACAACCGCCCGTTTGGTGTGGCGCAATCAATATATCTGCCCCTTTCAAAGCAGTGATCCTGACATTTTCGACCAAGTTGTTATCCCAACAAATCAAGATACCAACTTTGCAACCATGCGGCGTATCGAACACCGTGTATTGGTCTCCACTGCTCATGCGAGAGCTAACAAAGGTATGCAGTTTACGGTGTCTCTGAACTTCTCCATTTGGCATCGCGAACACATAAGTGTTGTATAACTCGCCATCCACACCCTGCTCTATCAAACCAGCCCCAACACTCATTCCAAACTGTGTTGCCAGTGCAATCAGCTTTTGAGTCGATTCACCGTTCGGCACAGGTTCCGCTAGCGCTTCAATCTCATCTCGCGACAAAGCAGACACATGCCAGTAGCCAGTGATACACATCTCCGGGAAGCTGATGATCTCCACAACACTTTCTGCAGCGTGTCGAACATATTGCTCTATAACCGATAAGTTATACGCCTTATCACCTGCGTGGTGGTTAAATTGAACCGACGCTACTTTAATATCTCTCTTCATGATTCGTCCTCAAACTTCGCTTTTTCTGATTTGGTCTGGACTCAGTATAAAAAATCGATTCAATTCCATATAATGAAAAATATTCTCAATTCAATGAGCATTTGGAATGGAATTTGATCTACTGAAGGCATTTTGTCAGCTAGCTAAATCAGGCAATTACCGTTTAGCGTCAGAGCAGCTCTACATCACTCAATCGGCACTCACTAAAAAGATTCAACGACTTGAATCCAACATTGGGGCATCTTTGTTTTCTCGTGGCAGAAATGGCGCAGAGCTCACGCACGCGGGGAAAACGTTACTGGCAGAAGCCCAACGTTTGGTTCATTCAATGCAAGCGTTTGAGCAGCTGTCAGGCTCTGTGGTCAAAGGGACTCAGGGACATTTGAACATTGGCTTTGGCGTGTCTACTTATCATGAAGCACCCAAGCTTATTGCGGCTTATAAACAACAATACTCAGACGTTCATATCACGTTAAATGACACCCCTTCTAAGCAACAAACAGATGAACTGTTAAACCATGAACTCGATATCAGCTTCAATCGGATACCAGAATCATCGGATTTAGAAAGCTTATGGCTTTTCAATGATTCGCTTGTGATTGCAGTACACAAAGATCTTCTCAAACAAGCGTCAGGTAACGATCAGGTTCTCTTTGAGTTATCGAAATGGCCTTATCTAAAATTGGCTCAGCACCGTGGCCCCGGATTAGACAGACAGATTCAACAATATTGTCTTGCCAATAAAATCGACTTATCAAAGACGCAAGAAGCCGACGATATTCTGACCTTGCTGGCGTTGGTTTCTGCCAATATCGGTTTCACCATAGTACCCAGCAGTGCGCAGTACATTAGTAACACCGATGTGGAATTCATTGCGTTAGAAGGTGAACACGCCACTTGGCCAGTCGGGTTGATATGGAATGGAGAGAGTGAAAACCCACTCAGGGATAGGTTTGTAGAGTTTGTGGCTCATCAAAAATAAAATTAGGTCAGGACCTAATTTACACCTACAAAAAAGGCTCACTAAATAGTGTAATGCCGTTCGGATAAGCATTATTGCTTGAACCTGAACGGATATTTGGCTGGGACAAAGAGGACTGAACGTGGAAACGTTCGGTCCTTTCTTTTATCTGGAAGAATGAAGTGACTCAAACTGTCTC